>NZ_JASLIX010000112.1:0-14673 GCF_030152715.1 Paenalcaligenes sp. | reverse complement strand
GTTAGCGAACTCTAATCTAGTGCCTAAATGGGCCAATTGGGATCACTTTCACGAGTTAGATCGTGCCGGCCTCTTTATGTATGGTCAGATGACTGCCGGTAGCTGGATCTACATTGGCACCCAAGGCATTGTGCAAGGCACCTATGAAACCTTTGCTGAGGCCGGACGCCAGCATTACGAAGGTAGCCTAGAGGGTCGCTGGATCCTTACCGCAGGTTTAGGTGGCATGGGTGGGGCTCAGCCTTTGGCAGCGACCTTTGCCGGCGCCGTATCTCTTAACATTGAATGTCAACAAAGCAGCATTGATTTCCGTCTGCGTACGCGTTATTTGGACAAGCAAGCGCGTGATTTGGATCATGCCTTGGAATTGATTCGTGAGCACACCGAGCGTAAAGAAGCCATCTCTATTGGCTTACTCGGTAACGCGGCTGATATTTTCCCTGAACTAGTACGTCGTGCTAAAGCCGGTGGCCTACGTCCAGACTTGGTTACAGACCAAACCTCTGCGCATGACTTGATTAACGGTTACTTGCCATCTGGTTGGACCGTGGAGCAGTGGAAAGCAGCTCAAGCTGACGCAAGCCAGCATGAACGTCTACAACATGAGGCCGCACAATCTTGCGTGAAACATGTACAAGCCATGTTGGACTTCCAGTCTATGGGTGTGCCGGTGGTGGATTACGGTAACAACATCCGTCAGGTGGCTTTAGATAATGGCGTTGAAAATGCTTTTGATTTTCCTGGTTTTGTGCCCGCTTACATTCGCCCCCTATTCTGCGAAGGTAAAGGGCCGTTCCGTTGGGTGGCCTTGTCGGGTGATCCAGAAGACATCTACAAAACCGATCAAAAAATCAAAGAGCTCTTCCCAGATAATCACCACGTACATCGCTGGTTGGATATGGCCAAAGAGCGTATTGCCTTCCAAGGCCTACCTTCTCGCATTTGCTGGTTAGGTTTGGGTGAGCGTCATTTGGCCGGTTTAGCCTTTAACGAAATGGTCCGTAATGGCGAATTGAAAGCCCCTATTGTCATTGGTCGAGATCACTTGGATACCGGCTCTGTAGCCAGCCCTAACCGCGAAACCGAAGCCATGCGTGATGGTACTGATGCTGTCTCCGATTGGCCGTTGCTTAACGCGTTGCTCAATACCGCTTCTGGTGCCAGCTGGGTGTCCTTACACCATGGTGGTGGCGTAGGCATGGGTTACAGTCAGCACTCTGGTTTGGTGATTGTGGCAGATGGTTCTGAGGCCGCGGATGCACGCTTAGCCCGCGTACTGGTGAATGACTGCGGTACCGGTGTGATGCGCCATGCGGATGCAGGCTATGAACTTGCCATCAAGACCGCCAAAGAATTTGGCTTAAAACTGCCCATGATTAAATAGTAGCGAGCAACAATGATGAAAAAAACGCTTGTCATTCAGCCAGGAAAAATGACCCTGGACGAAATTCGAAATATTTGGAGTGAGACCCCCCATTTAGCGCTGCCCGAAAGTGCCGTAGCTGCGATGGAGGCCTCTTCCGCCATTGTGCAAAAAATCATTGCCAAAGGGGATCCCGCCTATGGGATTAATACGGGTTTTGGTAAATTAGCACAGCAACGTATTCCAGACGAAGATCTTGAACAGTTACAAAAAAACCTCATTCTGTCGCATTCGGTAGGGGTGGGCGAAGCCTTAAGCGCCGCTATTGTGCGTTTAATTATGGTGCTGAAAGTAGGCAGCTTGGCCAGAGGTTATTCCGGCATCCGTCCTAACGTCGTGCAGACCCTGCTCGATATGGTAAATGCGGATGTGATTCCTTTTATTCCTGCTAAGGGCTCTGTGGGCGCGTCGGGTGACTTAGCGCCTTTGTCGCACATGACACTGACCTTGATTGGCGAAGGCCAGGCTTATTATCAAGGCGAGCTCATGAGCTCAGAGCAGGCCATGCAAAAAGCGGGGATTACACCTATCGTTTTAGCAGCTAAAGAGGGTTTGGCCTTAATTAACGGCACGCAGGTGTCTACCGCCTTGGCCTTACACGGTTTATTCAGAGCTGAACGTCTATTTAAAAATGCTGTGTTGGCGGGAGCCCTAAGTGTGGATGCAGCCAAAGGCAGCGATCTACCCTTTGACGAGCGTGTGCATTTGATCCGTGGTCAACCAGGGCAGATTTATGCAGCGAAACTCTACCGAGACCTCTTAGCAGGCAGTGCTATTCGTGAGTCCCACGTAGAAAACGATAACAAGGTCCAAGATCCTTACAGCTTACGTTGTCAGCCGCAGGTGATGGGTGCGATTTATGACTTGCTACAGCAGGCCAGTACGACCTTACTGATCGAAGCGAATGCGGTGACGGATAATCCGCTGGTATTCGAAGGTGAGGCCGGCGAGCCGGATCAGGTGATCTCTGGTGGTAACTTCCACGCAGAGCCAGTGGCTTTTGCTGCTGACATCTTGGCTTTAGCCATTTCGGAAATCGGTGCGTTGTCTGAGCGTCGTGTGGCTTTATTGATTGACGCGAGCATTTCAGGTCTACCTCCATTCTTGGTGCCTTCCGCCGGCCTGAACTCGGGCTTCATGATTGCACACGTTACTGCTGCAGCGTTGGCTTCAGAAAACAAAACCTACGCACATCCTGCGAGTGTGGATAGCTTACCTACTTCTGCTAACCAAGAGGATCACGTCAGTATGGCCACCTTTGCGGGTAGACGCCTAGAAGATATGGCTCAAAACACCTCGCAGATTGTGGCGATTGAGCTCCTGTGTGCTGCCCAAGGGGTAGACTTCCATGCGCCGATCAAAACCTCTGCGGCGTTGACAAGGGTGCATGAGCTAATCCGAGAGTTTGTACCGTTTTATGACGAAGATCGTTATTTAGCGCTAGATATTAATGCGCTGAACGAGTTGGTCGTCAGTAACCGTCTGGTTGATGTGGTTGGCGACGTGCTCGCCTAAGACGACATCCGCTTAGAGGGCGACTAATGGGTCGCGTTGGTTGGAACATCCTAACTAACGCGACCTTTTTTATGCAGAGACGGAGGACGAGGCGAGGGCTGGCTCTACTTCGTGCCGTCATTAAAAAGCCCCATGAGAGGAATGATCGTCCCCAAGAAGTTAGACACCTTCCAGTCTTGTTGGGGCAGGCTAGAACTATCCAGCCTCATGGGGCCGTTTCAATCGATTAGGCAAGAGAGCTTACGCGACTACGACGCGTAGTGTTGAGCTAAACGTTCTAGAGCCAACGTTAAGCAGGCTTTAATCACAGGGGCGAGCTGAGCCGCGCGCTCTGGGTCGTAAGCGTAAGGCGGTGTTTCATCCATATAGCTGAGCTGGGCCAGTTCCAGTTGAATGGCATGCACGTGTTGATCTGGTTTGCCGTACTCTCGGGTGATATAGCCACCTTTGAAGCGACCGTTAGCCACGGCACTGTATGAGCTTTGTGAGGTGACTAATTGAGCGAGCTCATCGGCCAGACCGGCTAAGGCGCTCTGATCACTGGCTGAACCAAAGTTAAAGTCAGGCAGGCGCCCTTCAAATAAGCGAGAAATATACGCGCGTATAGAATGTGCCTCCCAGAGCAATACATAACCGTGAAGGGCTTTAATGCGCTCTATTTCTTGTTGTAGGGCGTGATGGTAGGGCTCCCAGTAAAGTTGGCGACGACGTGTTTTTTCCTCGTCGGAGGGCAGTTGACCCGCTTTGTAAAGCGGCTCTTCGGCAAAGGTGTCCACAGGTAAAAGACCGGTGGTGTTTTGCCCTGGGTAGAGATTTTGGTCGTTAGGTGGTCGGTTTAAATCAATCACATAACGAGATAGGGTGGGCATCAACACGGTGGCATTCAGTTCTGAGGCAAAGTCATACAGACGATCCAAATGCCAATCGGTATCATCCACGCGCTGAGCTACCGGTGTCATCGTAGCCAAGATCTCATCAGGAATGTGCGTGCCTAGATGGGGAATGGAAATGAGTAAAGGCGAGTTGCCTTGGTGCAAAATAGGGGAGTGTTCCATAGTCATAGGGCTCAGGAGTGTTGTAGTAAATGACGTAGCGTTTGGCGATAGTTCTGCCAGGCTTGGTCTTCTTGGGCGTGATGGCCATCCGTTATCACCATCTGACCTGCCACATAGACATCACGAATAGGCTGACTGCCGGCTCTTTCACTAAAGACTAAAGCCGAAAGCCAGGTGTCTGGGCTGTGTTCCGCAAGAATGGGATCATCTGCATTCAGCACTAAAAAGTCAGCTTGCTGACCAACGGCCAAGCCATTAACCTGTCGACCTGTGGCTTGGGCGCCGCCGGCCACACTGGCATCAAAAAGAAAATCTGCGACCTGGAGCTGATCGGCTTGGCATAACACATTGCGTTGGCGATGTAGTAAGCGTTGGCCATACTCTAATAGGCGAAGCTCAGCGCGCCAGTCGACGGCAATATGGCTGTCTGATCCCACACCAATACGACCTTGGGCGGCTAGGTAATCCTTAGCGGGGAAAATACCATCGCCTAAGTTAGCCTCCGTGGTTAAGCAAAGCCCTGCCACAGAACGACTGGCGGCGGCGCGTTGTACTTCGGCCTCAGTCAGATGCGTGGCGTGCACTAAGCACCAGCGTTCGTTCACCTCCATATGATTAAGCAGCCATTCCACAGGTCGTTGCTGGTGCAAAGCCACACAGGCTTCTACCTCGGCAGTTTGTTCTGCAATATGGATGTGGATGGGGCTGTTAGGAAAGTGTTGATCCATCAATGCCACCATTTGCTTTAGGCTTTCTGGTGATACCGCACGTAAAGAATGAGGAGCCACCCCATAGGCGCGCTGCGCAGAAATAGGGTGCTGCTTTTGTAGCTCTAGCAAAATGCGTAAGAGCTGTTCGGGCTCGTTCAGAAAGCGTCCTTGTGCGGCTTGAGGAGGCTGGGCCCCAAAGCCACTGTATTGATACAACACCGGCAGCATGGTGATGCCGATGCCGCTATGAGAAGCGGCTTGCATTACCGCCTGCGCCAGTAGGCTAATGGGGCTATAGGCTTGGCCAGAGGTTTGATGGTGTGTGTAGTGAAACTCACAGACCGAGGTATAGCCGGATTTCAACATTTGAATGTAGAGCCAAGTCGCAATCGCCTCGATATGCTGCGGCTCAAGTTTTGAGGCAAAGCGATACATCAAGTCGCGCCAGCTCCAAAAACTGTCTTGGGTTTGACCTCGGTATTCAGTCAGTCCCGACATCGCGCTTTGGAAGGCGTGCGAGTGCAAGTTAGGCATGCCGGCAATCACCGGACCACTTAAGCGCGGAATAGACGAGTTAGGCTCTGGCTGATAGTTGCTTTCGACTTTAACTAAAGTGCCTTGCTGGTCCCATTGCAACAGTACGTTCTCTTGCCACGCTTGTTGTACGCGTGCCCAAGGGGCAATAACGGAGTAACTCATTCCGGTTTCCTATTGTCGATACTAATGGCGCCATGGCGAACCACCACAGCACAACGAGGCAACCCCATCCAGTACACCAGCTCGGACAGGTCTTCGATATCCCAAGCCACAAAATCCGCTTTGTGATTGACAGCGAGCTGCCCTGTCACATTGGGATGTCCCAAGGCTTTGGCGGCATGTTGGGTGACTCCGGCTAACACTTCGGGCACCGATAAGCGAAATAGAGTGCTACCCATATTCAGCATCAGCAATAAGGAGGTGCAGGGCGAGGTGCCGGGGTTGCTGTCGGTTGAAATTGCGATGGGGACGCCGTGCTTACGTAATAAGTCGACGGGAGGTAATTGCGTTTCGCGTAAAAAGTAATAGGCGCCAGGTAACAGCACGGCGACGGTTCCCGCCGCTTTCATGGCTTTGATGCCGGCTTCGTCTAAATATTCGAGGTGGTCGGTAGAGAGGGCGCGATAGCTAGAGGCTAAGACGGATCCCCCCATATTCGACATTTGCTCTGCATGCATTTTGACAGGAAGCCCTAGCGCATGGGCGGCTTGAAAGACGCGTTCCGATTGCTCTAGGTTGAAGGCAATGTGTTCACAGAACACGTCAACCGCATCGATCAGACCTTCAGCAGCCAATTTAGGCATCATGGTTTGGCAAACCAGATCGATATACTCATTGGCACGTCCTGCGTACTCAGGCGGTAAGGCATGCGCTCCTAAAAAGGTGGTGCTAATGGTGACCGGTCTGGCTTGTGCTAATCGACGTGCGACACGCAGCGCCTTGGCCTCGGTCTCTAGGTCTAAGCCATAGCCTGACTTGATTTCAATCGCCGTGACGCCTTCGGCCATCAACGCATCTAAACGGCGTAGCGCTTGTTCGTAGAGCTGATCCTCGCTAAGGGTGCGGGTGGCGTTAACGGTAGAGACAATGCCGCCACCTTGCTGAGCGATTTCGGTGTAGCTGGCGCCAGCTAAGCGCATGGCAAACTCACGGGCACGATTGCTGCCGTAAACCAAGTGTGTGTGACAGTCCACCAGGCCTGGGGTCACAATACGGCCACCCAGATCATGGGTTTTATCAGGCTGTTGGTATTTGCTAGGCAGGTCGGCAGCCGCACCTAACCACGCAATACGATCGTTCTCAACGACTAGACAAGCGTCCGCAATCATTTCGCTGGGATTTGCGGTAGGAGCAAGACGAAGATTCTTCCATACAGTTAAAGACATGAAAAACCCTTTATGTAGTGAGTAGCTGAATATGGGCGACGACCAGGTCGCTAGGCGTGGTTAGGGGCTCGCTCAATAAAGTGAGACCATCTTGTGCCTGAAACCAGTACAAGCTATCCCCCGCCTGTAAAGTGATCTCTTGGTTATCGAAACGAAGTTGATGGGTGCCAGTGGCACAGTGGAATACGTAATGACCTGCGGCAAGACGATGCTGCTGTGCTTGTTGATAACACTGCACTGTGCCATGCCCGTGTTCGCGTCGAACCATTAGGTTGAAATCAAAAGTCGGGCCATCAGGTAAGATGCCTTCAATTTGATCTTCGCCTACAAAGGGGTAGGGCGCAAAAGGCGTTAAGGTATGGGTACTTTGTTGTGTTTGATTATGAAGCACCATGCTTTTGCCATGAGTCAGCACAATATGACGATCTATACCGTCAAAAGTAGAAAAAGCCCCAGGCTGGGCGACCTCGGCTAGGCTGATGCGCCAGCTAAAGGTGTCAAATCCAGCCTCTGGTGGATACACCATGATTTCGCGAGTGCTGCCTTCCCCATTTTTCCAAGGGGTAGAGCGCAGTTGAGCAGCAGGAATGAGCTGCGAGGTAGTCTCCATGGACGTCTCCTATGGGTTTTATGTATATACAACTGGTAATGAGTTAATACTACCTCACAAATTGCTTGTGCGGCGCAAGCACTGACTCAGGGATAATACGTAGCGATGAGGGGAAAGGATGTATTACGTGGCCAAGCCTAATTGCGAAAAGTAGTCTTGAGTGTTTGCTAAAAATGCCGCCGCTGCACGGTTGAAAGGCAAATGCATTGGGCTAGCCATGACGATACGTTGTGGGGGGACCGCATCAGCGATTTCTAAGTAGATGAGGTTTTTGCCATCGTAACTTTGTTGGCCAGCGGGTCGAGTGACCAGTACGGCAAGTCCCATTTCATTGGCAACCATAGAACGTATCATCTCTACCGAGCTGCTTTCGGCATAGATGGTAGGTGAGATCCCAGCATGTCGGTATAGAGATAATAAATAATCGCGACTGCGGGGCAGGTTAATGAGCAGCAGAGGTTCAGAGGCAATTTCCTCTAAAAAGATGGATTCCCGTTGCGCTAAGGGATGGTTTTCCGCCACCAGCACATAGGGACGCTGTTCTGCAACAGGATGAAGTTGTACTTGGTTAAAAATGCCGGTGTCGTAAAGTAGCGCCATTTGCAAGGTATTGCGTTCTACGTGTGCTAGCAACGATTCATTATCGCCTTCTAAAAAATGCACGCGCACTTGAGGGTGTTGGCGCTTAAAACGTTGCAATAGACCGGGTAAATACAACGGACCTAAGGTGCTTAAGCAGCCGATGTGGAGTTCACCGGCAATCGTATCGTTATGCTCAGAAAGCGCTTGGGCTTGATGCAGAAGCGTGCTAGCTAACTGATAGCGCTGTTGGCCTTCGATGGTGAGCTGTAGGCCTTGGGCATGAATGCGATGAAACAAGGTGACCTGCCAATGGGATTCCAAGGTGCTGATGGCCTGAGAGATCGAAGGCTGTGACACATTCAAAGCGCGGGCGGCTTGAGCCGTACCGCCTTGCTGAGCGGCCGCTACAAAGTACTCCAGTTGGCGTAAGGTAAACGGGATCATTTTTATTGATTCAGTCAATCAGTTAATAGTATTTTTAATTATACCTGTGCGTGGTTACCATGAATCCAATACATCACTTTTGCCATTCGAGCAAAAGGATTAGGAGACGATCATGGATAACAGTACATTGCCATTAGCAGGCGTTAAGGTGGTTGATTTTACGCGGGTTTTATCAGGGCCTTTTTGCACCGCGTTATTAGGGGATTTGGGGGCGGAAATTATAAAAATAGAACCGCCCCAAGGGGATGATTATCGTGCCATCGCCCCCATGCGTAACGAGCAAAGCGCCTTGTTTACTGTGATGAACCGCAATAAAAAAAGCTTGGTTCTGGATTTAAAAAAACCGGAAGCGGTGGCATTAGCTCAAGAGCTCGCTAGTCAGGCCGATATTGTGGTGGAGAACTTCCGCCCAGGGGTGGCTAATAAGCTAGGCATTGGCTATGACACCTTAAAGGCTTTGAACCCACGTTTGATTTATGTGAGTGTGTCGGGTTTCGGCCAAGATGGTCCTGCGGCACATATGCCGGCGTATGACATTGTCATTCAAGCCATGAGTGGGTTGATGAATGCGACGGGCCATGCGGGTGGCCCGCCTACCTTGGTAGGGGAAGCCGTGTCGGATGTGATCAGTGGTCTATTTGCCTCGTGGGGTGCATTGGCCGCCTTATACGGTAGAGAGCGCACTGGTACAGGAACCCATGTGGATGTGTCGATGTTTGAGTCCACGCTGGCTTTTGCCGCCACCTCCACCTCCCGTTATTTGTTCACGGGCGAAGATGCACCACGTGTGGGTAATCGGCATCCTTTATCTGCACCCTTTGGTGCCTATCAGGCTAAAGACGGTCACTTTGTGTTGGCGATCTTAAATAATAAATTGTTCGCACAACTTGCCAATGCGCTGGAAACGCCTGAGTTTGCGACAGACGCTCGCTTTGCCTCAGATGCTTTACGCAGTGGTAATGAGCCAGCCCTAAGAGCTTGGATTGAAGACTGGGCCAGCACACGTACCGTGTCAGAGGTATTGGCCGTTTTAGAACAAGCCGGTTTACCTTGCGCTCCCATTTGGAATACGAGCCAAGCGCTTTCCTCGGAGCAAACCAAAGCACGCGGATTTTTACGCGAGGTAGAGGACCCACGTTTAGAGAATTTAAAACTGCCGTCACAGCCCGTGCGCTTTACTTCTTATGGCGAAAATCAAGTGAATAGAGCCCCTGGTTTGGGCGAGCACACGGAGCTCATTGCCGCCAGCGTGGGCCTGAGCGCCCAACGCATTGCGCAGCTGCGTGAGTTAGGTGTGTTTGGTTAGTCAAAGGCGAGAGCTGTCTAACAGCGAATAGCGAATAACGAATAAAGAAATAAAAGAGACATAAAGGAAAGACATCATGAATACCCGTTTAGGTGTGACCGCAGAAGATCAAGAAATTGCTCAAGCCATTGCACGCTTTGCCCAAGAGCAGTTGGCGCCTATGGCTCAAAAAGTTGATGAGGAAGAAATATCCACGGTTTGTCATGTGCCCGGTTTAGCCGAACTGGGGGTGATGGGCATGAATATTCCGGAGCAATGGGGTGGTCCCGGCATCAGTCCTACTGCTTTGATTTTGTCATTGGTGGAGATTGCTAAACAGTGTGCGTCGACGTCTTCTATGGTGGGGGCGCAATACTTGGCCACCGATTCGATTTTGCTAGGAGGAGACGATGCGCTGCGCGAACGTTATTTACCTGATGCGGCAGCAGGTTTGAAGCTAGGTGCTTTTGCCTTAACGGAACCCCGCGCCGGATCGAACCCAGCGGATATGGCGACTCAAGCTGTGTTAGAAGGGGATTACTACCGCCTAACCGGCACTAAGCATTTTATTTCTAATGCAGGAGAGGCGGACTTTATTGTGGTCTACGCCAAAACCGATCCTAAAGCAGGACACCGAGGGATTAGCGCGTTTGTGGTGGATAAAGACACCCCAGGCCTGACGATTTCGTCTCCAGAAAAACTGATGGGCATTCGCGGAGGTCACGCCTTCGAGGTGGCCTTGGATTGCAAGGTGCCGGTAGCGAACCGTATTGGCGCGGAGGGCACGGGATTTATCACGGCCATGAAAGTGTTAGATAACAGTCGACTCGATGTTGCCGCCACCAGTATTGGTATTTCTGAGGCGGCCTTAGAAGCCGCGGTATTTTGGTCTCAACAACGCAAAGTGGGTGGGGAACTGCTGTCTCAGAAACAAGGGATTCAGTGGATGTTGGCGGATATGAAACTGCGTTTAGAGGCCTCTTGGGCATTGACCCTACAAGCCTGTGCGAAACGTGCCGCCGGACAGCGTTTTTCCCAAGAATCTGCTATGGCAAAACTCTATGCTTCTGAGGCAGTTGGCTTTATCACAGACACCGCCTTACAAATTCATGGTGGTTATGGTTTCACACGAGAAATGCCTCTAGAACGCTATGTGCGTGACGCACGTATTCTACGCATTTACGAAGGTTCTTCCGAGATTCAACGCACCATTATTGCGAGAACACTGTTGGCCGAATAAGGCTTGCTGAGTCGTTCACGCATAAAAACACAGCAGACGACGAGCTGACCTCGATAAGTTGGGAAAGCTTCCCGCGTATCGAGGTCTTTTTGTATGCCTAATGAAGGAAATGGAAACGTGTCGTCGCACTGGTTTCGTTGGCTCGTGTTAGTCTTTTGATGAGATACTGAGAAAAATACGACATGCTTCAAAAGGTGCAAAGAAAGGAGGTGTCTGTAATTTAGACTTTGCTCGGCGCGACGCTAAGGAGGCCGCTATGTCATCAAAAAAAACGTTTCTTTTCCCAAAAGGGGTGAGCGAAACCCTATTCATCCCCTTGTATGCTCGGGCGCGTGAGCAGCAGCAAAGCCCACCTTTACTAGTTGATTTGCATGCACAGCGCTTAGTCAAAACCATTGATTATGACTTTGAGAAGTTTGAAAGAGCGCCGATCAGCATGACCGGAGTGGTCATAAGAGCCTCGTACTTTGATGCGATTGTGCGTCAGTTTATTGCGCAACATAGTCAGCCAGTGGTGGTTCATTTGGGTTACGGTTTGGATACGCGCTGCCAACGCCTAGGCGCTCAGGCCGCTAAGGCGAAGTTCTATCATATCGATATGCCAGAGGTGATGACACTGAGAGTAGCACTGTTGCCGCCTGCAGAAAATGAACACTTAATAGCTACATGCATGTTGAGCGCAACGTGGATGGATGCCCTGCTTAACAAGCACCCCGAAGCCACTTTTCTATTCATCATAGAAGGGGTGCTCATGTATTTGTCTTACGATGAAAACAAGCGCTTATTCAGCGCCTTAGCCTCGCGGTTTTCAGGGGCTGAAATACATTTTGATGTGCTGAGCACCTGGCTCAGTTCTCGGACTTATTTGCATGACTCTGTTTCGCTAACACACGCCAAATTTCAGTTTGGCACCGACTGTGATCGTGTGTTCGAGCGTTGGCATCCTCGATTAAGGTATCAGGCGAGCTTTGACTTGATGGCCTTCGACGGCTGGCAGCGTCTGGGCTGGCCGCTGCTGCTAGGACAGAGCTTCTTTCCCGCTCTACGCTCCTCCACGCGTGTAGTGGCTTACTACATAAATTAATATCCGGCTGACTTGAACTGCTCTCAAAGAGACGCGTGTTTATCCCGCTTATTTGGGGCGGTTCAGTCTGAAATAGGAGTGCAGTCTGGCATCATAGTAAGTGAGGTAGGGGCTCTTAATAAGTAAAAGGCCGTCTCCGCTGGTGTGGAGCACAAAAATTGGGGGTATATATGGGGGTATCAAAGCGAGCAGACAATAAAAAATCCCTAAGTTTCAATAACTTAGAGATTAATTGTGGTGCGGTAATTCCCCCATTTTTAGCAGTACTTAATCGTAGAGAGAGTGAATGCTGATGTAATTTTTGTTTGGGGGTGATGCCACCTAATGCTATGTGGGGCGTTCGTTATTGTATCTCCAGAGCCAAGCTGTGGCTCCTTGTTGTACTTCCTCTAGGCTTTCGAAGAGATTTTGTGCCAGCCAATCATAACGAACCGTTCGATTATAACGCTCGACGTAAGCATTTTGTTGTGGGTTTCCTGGTTGGATATGGATTAAGGTAATCTGGCGTTGCGCTGCCCATTCAAGCAGCGTTCTACCGATGTATTCTGGGCCATTATCACAACGTAAGCTGTCGGGTTTTCCACGCCACTCAATAATTTGATCTAGCGCTCGTATGATGCGCTCGGCAGGTAACGAGAAGTCCACCTCGATACCTAAGCCCTCACGATTAAAGTCATCCACGACGTTAAATAATCGGATACTTCGGCCATCCGCTAGTTGATCGAGCATAAAATCCATCGACCAGACTTGGTTAATGCCAGTCACAGTACCCAAGGGCTCAGGACGCTCACGGACTAAACGCTTTTTCGGTTTGATGCGCAAATTGAGTTCAAGTTGCCGATAAATTCGATACACCCGTTTGTGATTCCATGTAAATCCTTTGATATGACGTAAATAGGCGAAGCATAAACCGAAGCCCCAGTTGCGCTGGGTCGTGGTTAATCGAATTAACCAATCCGCTATCACGTCATTTTCTTGAGCGTGTTTTGGCTGGTAGTAATAACAACTCTGGCTAATGCTAAATACCGTACAAGCCAGCCGAATGCTCACGTTGTAGTGCTGTACAGCACGTTGCGCCATCTCTTTACGACTAGATGGCATCACCACTTTTTTTCGATGGCCTCACGCGCGATTTCCGCCTTCAAGCGCTCGTCGGCATACATTTTTTTGAGCCGTTGATTTTCTAGCTCTAGCTCTTTGAGCCGACTGCATGCTAGAACTTTAGGCCTCTGTCCCTCCGAAACAAAATCATAACTACATAGAATGGCAGGGGTGCGGCTCCGCTCCTCTGCCCATCAACTTGATAGTAGCTGCGTAAAGGCGTTTTCTAGTTGAGTTTGAGCCTGCTGTACAGAAAACCCATCAGCCTGCATCACTCGCCATGCAATAAAACCATCTGGGCGTACGAGTAATACTCCATTTTCTTGAATTTCACGCCGCTGTTGCCACTCGCAATAGGGGTCTTGGTACTCCAAGGAACCTATCACTCTAATTTGCAAAAATGACAGATTTAGCTTTTTTGCTGCTTGAACCCAGAGTTGACCCGATAAACCAGTAATTAACGTGAAATCACCTTTACCAACGATATCTAGAGTAGATAACTTATAACCTTTACGATTTATGAGCCAAGCATGAGGTATCTTTGCTCCGGGTCGGGTCGTTGCTTGTAAGTAAAGATCTTTGTCCCGTTTCCAAACTTCGGGCTCCGTTTCATTAATGACAGCATTTGACTCATAACGTTGATTCATTTCAACGCCTTGAGCATTAAACTCATACTGTTTAAGTTCTAGGGCTTTCTGGGCAGCCAAGCGAGCCTCTACACCTTTCGGACTTGGATCCCTAAAATTCTTAATACCAGCAGCAATAGGATTTTCAGCACCAGGTATACGAAATACCTTCTGCAAAGGTGCGTAATCTAAACGTGATTGGTTAGCGCGTAGAACGATTTGCTTGCCAACAGGAGCACGCTCTAAACTAAAACTTTGTAATAAACGCTGATCAGCATAGCCTTTAAGTACATACGATAATTTCCACGCTAGATTAAACGCATCTTGCACACATGTGTTTAAACCTAAACCGCTTGAAGGAGGATGGCGATGTACTGCATCTCCTGCACAAAATACACGGTCAGTAGAATACTGATGTGCATACGCCTGATTCACATACCAGGTCGATTTATTAAGAATTTTAATCTCCAGGTTTGGGTCACCCACCAAAGTACGAATTTTTTTTATGACCTCCTCATCGCTCAGGTCTGGGTCCCCATCCTTAATATTAAAGCCCCAACCTGCTATCCATTGATTCCAAGGCTTAATGGCTCGTAATAAGCCAAAACCAATTTCACCAAAAGCCGCATCCGGCGAACAAATCCAATACAAAATACTAGGACGATGTGCTGTATATTGGCTGAGATCTGCTTCAAATAAGGTATAAACAGTACCAGCGCGAGCTAACTCACCTTGAACACTTAAGCCAGCGTTTTGTAAAACCTTTGAGTTAGCCCCATCTGCCCCAATTAAATATTTAGTTCTTACGCTGTACTCATGCTGAGTTAAATGATCTTTGAGAAATACAGTCACCCCGTTTTTATCTTCTTCATGACGTAGATACTCTGTATTGAATGCATAGGTAGCACCCCGTTGCCGCGCATGATTAATCAAAATTGATAAGGCCTGAGTTTCTCAGACACTTTTTTGATTCATAAAATACTGCTTTTCATAGTTCATTGGTGACACCCGCTGATTGTGCGTGTGCCTGCGTTTTGGATTGTAAAACATCTCGATGTAATGAAATATAGCCCGCT
>NZ_JASLIX010000105.1:0-11407 GCF_030152715.1 Paenalcaligenes sp. | reverse complement strand
CAATGACGAGGCGTGGAACAAAGACACCTTTATCCCAACGGTAGGCAAGCGTGGTGCTGCCATCATTGAAGCGCGCGGTTTATCCTCTGCCGCATCAGCAGCTAACGCCGCCATTGATCACATCCGTGATTGGGTTTTAGGTTCAAATGGCAAATGGGTAACCATGGGTGTACCTTCTGATGGCTCCTACGGCATCCCCGAAGGCATTATTTATGGCTTCCCCGTAACCACTGAAAATGGCGAATACAAGCTCGTAGAAGGACTAGAGATCGATGATTTCTCTCGTGAGCGCATGGATCATACGCTCAACGAGCTTTTAGAAGAACGCGACGGCATTAAAGACTTGCTCGCTTAATGCTACAACTAAAGCCCGATTAATTCGGGCTTTTTTTATATCCATTTTTTCTATAGCATAAAACGAGATATCTATTAGTTATCTCTATCAGGAGGAGAGACAATGACAACAGAAATGACCCCCCGCCCTAAAAAATCCGTTGCCTTGTCCGGTATCGTAGCCGGCAATACGGCACTTAGTGCTGTGGGCTCTAGTGGCAATGCACTGTTTTATCGCGGATACGATATTTTAGAGCTTGCTCCCAGCTGCGAATTTGAAGAAATTGCCTATCTGCTGATTTATGGCAAACTCCCCACCCCCAGCGAACTAACCCTTTATAAACAAAAGCTAGCCAGCCTACGTGGTTTACCCAACGACTTACAACGAGTGCTCGAATATCTACCCGCGGCAAGTCACCCAATGGATGTTTTACGTACGACCGTGTCGGTTTTAGGTTGCGTACTCCCAGAAAAAGAATCACAACCCGTTGCCGAAGCTCGCGATATTGCCGACCGTCTTCTGGCTTCATTAGGGTCCGCTCTTTTATATTGGTACCACTACAGTCATCGCGGTGAGATGATCGACGTGCAAACCGATGATGACAGCATGGCTGAGCATTTTTTACATTTACTGCATCAAAAAACCCCAAGCAAAGAGTGGGTTCATGCCATGAATGTTTCCATGAACCTTTACGCAGAGCACGAGTTTAATGCCTCTACCTTTACCAGCCGTGTCATCACAGGCACAGGCTCAGATATGTATTCCGCTATTGCTGGTGCTATTGGCGCATTACGTGGCCCCAAACATGGGGGAGCCAACGAGGTCGCGCTTGAAATCCAACAGCGCTACGACAGCGCCGACGAGGCAGAAAACGATATCCGCGCTCGTGTACAAAACAAAGAAGTCATTATTGGTTTTGGGCACCCAGTTTATACCGTATCAGACCCACGCAATCAGGTAATCAAAGAGGTTGCCCAATCGCTTTCGAGCAAATCCCAAAACATGACGCTTTTTGAAATTGCTGAGCGCATTGAGCAGCTAATGTGGAATGAGAAAAAGATGTTCCCTAACCTCGACTGGTATGCTGCCGTCGCTTACCATCGTATGGGGGTGCCGACCTCTATGTTTACCCCACTTTTTGTGATAGCACGGACAGCGGGCTGGGCAGCGCATATTCTAGAGCAGCGCGCTGACGGTAAAATCATCCGACCTACCGCTAATTATACCGGCCCTGAGCCACGTGCTTTTACGCCTTTACATCAACGATAACGCTACGGCGGCCTGGCCGCCATTTTCTAAGGTGTGCTTATGAAACTTGATATTCAGCATAATACCGAGGCCTCCCGTTTCGAATACCACGAGAACCAACTGCTTTGCCATCTCGATTATCAAATTCAAGATAATATTATGGCCATTACCCACACCATTGTCCCCAAAGCCTTAGGTGGACGAGGTATAGCCGGGCAACTAACCGAAGCCGCTTTTGCCTTTGCCAGAAACAATGAACTCAAGATCAACCCCGTATGTAGTTATACGGCAACGTATTTTCAACGTCACCCAGAATATCAATCACTGTTAGCCCAATAAGTCTTATGTCTTATATAAGACTGTTGCACCGCCCTACAGTTACTCTTACAATAAGGGCAAGCACTATCGCTTCGTTTATTCAACTTACCTAAATAGGCCTGCAACATGCTGGAAACTTACCGCCAACACGTTGCCGAACGCGCTGCGTTAGGCATCCCTGCGCTTCCTCTTACTGCGCAACAAACCGCTGATTTAATCGAGCTCATTAAAAACCCTCCTGCGGGCGAAGAAGACTTCTTACTTGAGCTCCTCACACACCGTGTTCCTGCCGGTGTAGACGATGCTGCTAAAGTCAAAGCCTCCTATTTAGCGGCAGTTGCTCTTGGCTCTGAAACTAACCCACTATTTGATAAAAAACGCGCTACCGAATTACTCGGCACCATGCTAGGCGGTTACAACATCTCGCCTCTCATTCAGTTGCTTGACGATGACGAGCTAGCTCCGGTTGCTGCCGAGGGTCTCAAACATACTTTATTAATGTTTGATGCTTTCCACGATGTTAAAGACAAAGCGGATCAAGGCAACCAATACGCCAAAGAAATTCTACAAAGCTGGGCCGACGGTGAATGGTTCACCTCTCGTCCCGAGGTCCCAGAAAGCCTAACCATTACGGTATTCAAGGTCACGGGTGAAACCAATACCGATGATTTATCACCCGCCCCTGATGCTTGGAGCCGTCCTGATATTCCACTGCATGCGCTTGCCATGCTTAAGAACCCACGCCCTGGCATTGAACCCGATGAGCCAGGTAAAGTCGGCCCGATCAAATTAATCGAGTCCCTTAAAGCCAAAGGCAATATTGTTGCCTATGTGGGTGATGTAGTCGGTACTGGCTCCTCTCGTAAATCCGCAACCAACTCGGTCTTGTGGTTTACCGGAGAGGACATTCCTTACGTACCCAACAAACGTTTTGGCGGTGTATGTTTAGGCGGTAAAATCGCCCCTATTTTCTATAACACCATGGAAGACGCCGGTGCTCTACCCATCGAGCTGGATGTGTCTCAAATGGAAATGGGCGATGTGATCGAATTACGCCCTTACGAAGGCAAAGCTTTGAAAAACGGCGAAGTCATCGCCGAATTCAAAGTCAAATCCGATGTACTCTTTGACGAGGTCCGTGCCGGTGGCCGTATCCCCCTCATTATTGGTCGCGGTTTAACTACTCGTGCTCGTGAAGCCCTAGGTCTTGGTCCTACCGACCTCTTCCGTCTGCCCCAAGCCCCTGTGGATACAGGCAAAGGCTTTACCTTAGCGCAAAAAATGGTAGGTCGTGCCTGTGGTCTACCCGAAGGCCAAGGCGTACGCCCCGGTACTTACTGTGAGCCACGCATGACCACCGTAGGGAGCCAAGACACCACTGGCCCAATGACACGCGACGAGCTCAAAGACTTAGCATGCTTAGGCTTCTCCGCCGATTTAGTGATGCAGTCCTTCTGTCACACGGCCGCGTACCCCAAGCCCATCGATGTGAAAACGCACCATGAGCTACCCGAGTTCATTAGCACTCGTGGTGGCGTATCGCTACGCCCAGGTGACGGTATTATTCACTCTTGGCTCAACCGCATGTTGCTACCTGATACCGTAGGTACAGGTGGTGATTCGCACACCCGCTTCCCAATCGGGATTAGCTTCCCTGCTGGTTCCGGCTTGGTCGCTTTTGCTGCGGCAACTGGTGTTATGCCCTTAGACATGCCCGAGTCCGTATTAGTACGCTTTAAAGGCGAAATGCAGCCTGGCGTTACGCTACGTGATCTGGTCAATGCCATTCCGTACTACGCCATCAAGCAAGGCCTACTCACTGTAGAAAAAGCCGGCAAGGTCAACATTTTCTCTGGTCGCATTCTTGAGATCGAGGGCTTACCCAATCTCAAAATCGAACAGGCTTTTGAGCTTTCCGACGCGTCTGCTGAGCGCTCTGCCGCCGCATGTACGGTACGCTTAGACAAAGAACCAATTATCGAATACCTCAACAGCAACATCACGCTATTGAAATGGATGATTGCCAATGGCTACGAAGACGAGCGCACCTTACGCCGTCGCATCAAAGCCATGGAAGAGTGGCTAGAAAACCCACAGCTTCTTGAGCCTGATGCCGACGCCGAATATGCGGCTGTTATCGAAATCGATCTTGCAGAAATCCACGAGCCAATTGTGGCCTGCCCGAACGACCCCGATGACGTCAAAACCCTCTCAGACGTGGCGGGTACCCCCATTGACGAGGTCTTTATTGGTAGCTGCATGACCAACATCGGTCACTTCCGTGCCGCCTCCAAGCTGCTCGAAGGCAAGCGTGATATCCCAACCCGTCTCTGGGTCGCGCCCCCAACCAAAATGGATCAAGCCCAGCTTACCGAAGAGGGCCATTATGGGGTATTAGGCGTAGCCGGTGCTCGTATGGAAATGCCAGGCTGCTCACTTTGTATGGGTAACCAAGCCCAGGTACGTGAGGGCGCTACCGTGATGTCGACCAGTACCCGTAACTTCCCTAACCGCCTTGGTAAAAACACCAACGTTTTCTTAGGGTCAGCGGAACTGGCAGCTATTTGTTCTCGTTTAGGGCGTATCCCCACCAAAGAAGAATATCTGGCTGATATGGGCATTCTCCAAGCCAACAGCGATGACATTTATCGCTACATGAACTTCGACCAAATCGAAGAATTCAAAGAAATCGCTGACAGCGTGGAATAATCTCCTTCTGTTTTGTGATTACCCCTTGGTTGCTTCGGCCCCAAGGGGTTTTTTTATCGCCACAAGCATGTAGTACAGGTACACTGTAGGTTTTGCTTGTTCTGTTAGGAATCTTCATGGCTGACTCTACCGACTCTTCCTCTGTGCTCCATCATAAAGCACATGATTTGCTGAACTTAATCGAAGCACTCAATCATTCCGGATCGCGCCTAGAAGACCAATTTTGGGAAGATCAGCTTAATCAAACCGTACAGCTTTTACTCAATGATGTGGATAGTCTTATCCTCGAACAGCTTTTGGATTATCTAGCTACCACATCCCAATCGGATCTCTACGACATCCTAGCAAGCCTGATTGAGTCCATTGCGGAGAGCGCCGTTCTCTCTCATCAAGGCCAAGACTACCATGTGCTCCTTGTTACGGCTCCCATCACCACATGGACACGTTACCAGTTGCCCGAAGGCATCCTAAGCCATACTCAGCACGAAAAACTTCTTAGTCTTGTCAAAGACTATGCAAGCCCCCAAGCAAAAGTGGCGCTATTAGGTCAGCTACTTAGTTTTGATCAGCTACCCAAAAGCTTTGCACAAACTCAAGCCTTATGTAAGCAACTAGGACAACTCGCCTTAGCTGCCCAGCCTGCCACCATCGAAATCGACCAGCGTGACGACGGTATCAACTTATTGGCAGATACAAAATTTATCGTCAGTGCAATTGCGGTTCCTGTAGGCTCCCCCCTTTTTGCTTGGCAACAACAGTCTGATCCCGTTCAAGCCATGCGCTGCGCACAAGAGCAATGGCAAATACAATGTGAGGCGATTCTAAGCACCATGTTCGCTGGCTGCCAAAGTCACTACTTACCCCCTAACGGGTATTTTTATAATAATCGGATGAGTGATAAATACATGCGACCGCTAGCGCTTAAAGCGGCGGTGCAGTGGCTGGCCACCGTCATGCACAAAGACCCCAAAGACTTGACGGCAACCATTGCTCGCTGTGGGGATCATCACACCGAAGAGTTTCGCATCGGCCTAAGTGTGCAAGATCAAAAAGAAATCTTGTACGGCTGTGTTTGGCCTATTTTTAGCAAAGAAGAAGTGGATATTTCTAGCCCACATTATCAAGATAATGCCGCAGAAATCCAAAACTTATTAACTGAGCTAGGTGTAGAATCCATTTTATTTTTAGCCGGATTATTTACCCCCGAGTTCTGTGATGACTGCGAGGCGCCGTCTTTTCCTACGACCGAAGGGGAACTACAACACCCCTACCTACCCGAGGATTTACACTTTACCCCTGATGCTTTGCACTAGTTTCTATGTACTCCATTGATGTTTTCTGTCGTGTCGTCGATAACTACGGCGATATTGGTGTTTGTTGGCGTTTAGTCAGACAGCTCTCTGATTATGGCCCCGTACGCTTATTTATTGACGACCTTGCCGCTTTTGCACGCATTGAACCTCTCATTAATCCCCACAAAATGGTGCAAAGCTATCACCGCATCACAATATTTCATTGGGATCAAGCGCATACGCTTAGCCCCGCGCAATGGGTGATTGAAAGCTTTGGCTGTGATCTGCCTTCCCCTTATATCGAACAGATGCCACTCCACACCAGCGTCTGGGTAAATTTAGAATACCTGAGTGCAGAAGAGTGGGTCGAAGCCGTCCATGGTTTGCCCTCGCCCCAGCCCAATCGGGTCGATAAGTATTTCTTTTTTCCAGGCTTTACACCACGCACGGGGGGCTTACTACGCCCCTTTCAACAGACTACGCCATTCTCATGGGAGGACATTGGCGTGCCCGCCCCACGCTCAGATCGCGTTGCTTTTGTTTTTAGCTATCCAAATGCGCCAATTTCCATGCTTTATCAAGCACTGGCACAACGCCCAGAATCATGGACCGTATATACCGCGGCAACCACCCCTGCCGTGCCTGCACCGGCAGGTTTAGCAGTGCATACGCTACCTTATTTAGCACAAGCACAATTTGATCAACTACTCGATCTGGCCGATCTGAACATTGTACGTGGCGAAGATTCCTTTGTGCGAGCGATCTGGGCCGCCAAACCCTTTATTTGGCAACCTTATCTTCAAGAGGAAAACACCCATTTAATTAAGCTCCAAGCCTGGCTAGAACGCACGCCTTTTACGCCAACCATCCAACAGCTTATCGAGGCGTGGAATCAGAGCCTGCCACTGGCTTCAGCCCTAGACATGGCCTTAGATCAATACCCAACATGGCAGCAACAGTGTCGGCAATACGCTTCTGATTTAGCACAACAAACGGATTTAGCTCGACAATTGGTGGCTTTTTGTTCGCAAATTGCTCAGAACAAGGTAAAATAACTTTTTTTCCACTCCGCTTTAGCAAAGAACAACACCCATTGGGTGGTTTTGTTAGCCAATACTTGTGCCTATTGCGTGCGGAGCTTTATTCATTGGAGTTTTTATATCTATGAAAACCGCACAGGAATTACGCGTTGGTAACGTGGTAATGATGGGCAGCGAGCCGCTCGTGGTGCAGCGTGCCGAATACAACAAATCGGGTCGCAACAGTGCTGTTGTAAAACTCAAATTCAAAAACCTGCTGACTGGCAGCGCCAGCGAAGCCGTTCACAAAGCTGACGAAAAATTTGAAATCGTTCTGCTTGAGAAAAAAGAATGTACTTATTCGTACTTTGCGGACCCCATGTACGTATTCATGGACGCCGACTACAACCAGTATGAAATCGAAGCCGATAGCATGGGCGATGCGCTCAACTACCTCGAGGACGGTATGACCGCCGAAGTCGTATTCTACGAGGGCCGTGCGATTTCTTTAGAGCTGCCTACTACCATTGTTCGTGAAATCGAATACACCGAGCCAGCAGTACGCGGTGATACCTCGGGCAAAGTCATGAAGCCTGCGCGTCTTGCCACCGGTTACACCATTTCTGTCCCCATGTTCTGCGAGATCGGTGACAAAATCGAAATTGATACACGCACCAACGAATACCGTAGTCGCGTTTAACCCCTGTGCACGATAGTGGGGTATCCCTAAAAGCCGTCTTATCACGACGGCTTTTTTAATTTAATTTATCTTCATCCAAAAATTCCGGTATAGGTAATACGGCAATCCCCTCTTCGCGCAAAGACTGATATTCCTCTACCGTTGCTGATCCGCGTATGGCACGCTCAGGGCTTTCTCCTTCGTGCATTTTTCTTGCCTCTTGGGCAAAATTATCACCCACATCATCTGTGTTTTTGATGACCTGTTTGAGTTGTTGAAGAAGCTTGGCCTGAATGGTTGCTACATCAACCTTGGCGGGAGCCGCCTCTGCTGCAGAAGCGTGACGTAAATTTAAACGTGGAGCCGAGAGTTTTTTTGTAATTGTCTTGCTATCGCACACCGGGCAGCTTAGCCAGCCTTTGGCCACTTGCTGATCATAATCCTCATGCGATGCAAACCAGCCCTCAAAGAGATGCCCCGACTCACATTGCAAATCAAATACTTTTAATGCCATACACGACTATATTTATAAAGACCAAATGGTATATTTTAACAAAGAAAAACACCCTAGAGCTTAGGCACAGCCTGAATTAAGCGCCGGCTAACAGGGTGCTGCGGTTGCAACAACACCTGCTTGGTTTCCCCCTTTTCTACAATACGCCCCTCGTGCATGATCGCTACACGATCCGCAATATATTCCACAACACTAAAATCATGGGTAATAAAAAGATATGCTAAGCCCGTGAGCTGTTGCAAATCCAATAGTAAGTCTAAGATTTGGATCTGCACCGAGACATCCAGTGCCGAAGTGGGCTCATCACAAATTAATACCTCTGGCTCAACAGCCAAAGCACGAGCAATTGCAATACGCTGACGTTGTCCACCTGAAAACTCATGCGCATAACGCTGGGCACTGTCTCTAGGCAAAGCCGTCACATCCAAAAGATGCTCTATACGCTGTTGACGCTGCACAGCAGATAAATGCGGACGCAAGCTGATCAACCCCTCGGCCAGGATCTCCCCCACCGTCATACGAGGGTTTAACGAGGCAAACGGATCTTGAAACACAATTTGTAGTGCTCGTCGTTGTGGCTTTAAGGCAGCCCCTTGTAACGTAAGCAAATCCTGGTGATGTAAACGTGCCCGCCCGCTTATTTGCGTTTGATCATCCAATAACCGCGTTAAGGTTTTGGCTACCGTACTTTTTCCACACCCCGATGCACCAAGCAAAGCTAAGGTTTCGCCCTTATAGAGATCAAAGCTCACATCCTTCACAATCGGTGTCAAAGCAGGGGGAGCCAACCAACGCTTTTTTTGCTTATAGGCTACGCTTAGATTATTAACCTGCAACAAAGGCAGGGCTTGGTTGGTTTCTGTCGGGGCTTTTTGTGGTCTTTTGGCAAAGCTAGGCACAGCATCTAAAAGCTGTTTAGCATAAGGATGTTTAGGGCGCTGGAAAAAAGCCTCTGTAGTCGCCTGCTCTACGATTTTGCCCTCGCGCATTAATACCACTCGATCCGCCACATGCTTAACCACCGCTAGATCATGCGTAATCAATAGCACCGTTAAGTTGAGTTCTTTTTGTATTTGGGCGAGCAACTCTAGAATTTGCGCTTGAATCGCCACATCTAAGGCGGTGGTTGGCTCATCGGCAATGAGGATATCCGGTTCTGATGCCAGTGCCATGGCGATCATAATGCGCTGGCGCTGCCCCCCTGAAAACTGGAATGGATAGTCATCAATGCGTTGCGCTGCCTGCTCGATCCCTACTTTCTCTAGCCACCAAATGGCTTGCTCACGTAAGGCTCGCCCCCGATATGAGGTATGTAAACGTAAACTCTCTATGATTTGATCGCCTACTCGCAAAATCGGGTTTAGTGCGGTCGCTGGCTCTTGAAAAATCATCGCCATGCGCCCACCTCGAACTCGGCGCATATGGGCTTCACTGAGCGCAAATAGATCCGTTTTATCTAAAAAGACATGCCCCTCTTCGATCTGTATGCCCGCAGGCAATAACCGCAGCATCGCTAAAGCGGTTAGGCTTTTTCCGCTTCCGGACTCACCTACCAAAGCGACGGTTTCCCCTTTAGCAACACAAAAATGGATGCCATCAACGGCCTTTAGCCCAGTCGCGGCCACCCGCAAAGTCAGGTTCGTGACCTCAAGCATGGGTTACCTCCACAGCGATACGACGTGAGCGAGGATCAAAAGCACGCTGTACGGCATCGGCAAACAGGTTTGCCGCTAAAACCAATGCCAACAAAAACAAAAAAGCCCCTGTCAGATTCCACCAGATCATGGGGTCGCGCGACATTTCCAAACGCGCCGCATCAATCATGGTGCCAAAAGAAGGCATGCTTGGATCCACCCCTATGCCTAAATAAGACAGTACCGCTTCATACAGTACCAAGCCTGAAAATTCCAACACCAAGGTAATTAAAACCAAATGCATCAAATTGGGTAAAAGGTGTCGCCGCATGATCCCCCAAGAGCTAATCCCAAAGGCGCGCGCCGCTTGTACGTATTCCAGTTCACGCAGTTTTAAGGTTTCCGCGCGTAATAATCGGCATAAACCCGACCAGCCTGTTAGCCCCAAAATCAAACATAACACCACCAAACGCAAGTCAGCACGTGCCGCAACCGTATCAAAAAGCTCAGGATGCGTATCTATATAGACCTGCATCATCAGTACACATGCAGCAATCAGCAGCACCCCGGGAATGGAAGTCAACGTGGTATAAATATACTGGATCACATCATCAACCCAGCCCTTAAAATACCCTGCCGCGATCCCAAAACCCAAAGCTGGCGGCAACATGGCTAATGTTGTCAACGTCCCAATCACTAAGGCCGTGCGTATGCTTTTTAATGATTGAAAAATCACATCATTGCCTGATCGGTCCGTGCCTAATACATAATAAAAGCGACTATAAATCAGCACCACAATAATTAGGCTAAACAAAAGCGTTAAGCTCCAATATAAACTGCGCCACGGAAAAGCTGCATGACGCCGTCTTCCTTGCTGACACAGCCCATATAAAACTAAGGCCATAAGTACAATAGCCGCCGCACTCCAAGCCGCCAGCTGCATGAGCTCATAATGATGTTGCTCTGTATTTTGAATTTGCAAAGCAGCATGCTCTAAACGCGGGAAATCACGTATCACCTGCCCATCTTGAATCTGACTCTCTTTAAAAAACAAGTGCGTCGCCAAAGGAGCAGAGTAACTACGCTCTTTTTTCGCTAAAGCCGCCCAAGCCAATACATCATCCAGTACGGAGCGCGCCACAGGTGCATGGCGTACCTGAGTCTGGTTCTCTGTTGCGGGCAATACCGGCCGATAATGTATCGAGTCCAGCAGCCCAATAGTGATAAAAAAACCCAATATGATCGCCGCCGCTAACGCCGATGGCGTATAAAACACACTTCGCCAGGCACGCGCTAAAGCAGGATGACGGCGCACATGCCAGATATACACCGCCACCAGACCGACCATCAGCCATACAAACATATCGGTCCATAACAGAATAAATTTAGGCATAGACATCACTCAAAGCGAACGCGGGGATCAGCTACGGTGTACGACACATCAGCTAGAATCAACCCCACAATATATAAGGCAGAGCCTAAAAACACCATTGCTCGCACGATGGATAAGTCTTGAGCATTAATGGCTTCGATGGTGTAACTGCCTAAGCCAGGAATACCAAAAAAAGACTCAGAAATTAAACTACCCATAAATAGGAGCGGTATTGCTGAAACCGTGCCGGTTAAAATGGGCAAAAGCGCATTACGCAACAGATGCTTA
>NZ_JASLIX010000043.1:0-14038 GCF_030152715.1 Paenalcaligenes sp. | reverse complement strand
CAAGCCCAAACCATTGACCATGTCGATGCGGTTTTTACCGTGAAGTACAACAATAAGCTCACCGATGGTGAGAACCATCTTAAGATCCACCGCCATCAAAACCATTACGAAGTCACTTTTTCCATGGATCACTGGATGTCCATGGCAACACAAACGGCACGCTTTGTGATGCAGGACTGCCAAGTCCAACCTCAGCACTACGCCTCAAGCACCAAGCGACCGCTAAAAGCAGAAATAACGCAGCGTTTAGATTTCGATTGGCAAGCTCAAACGGCGCATTATCAGGATAATGACACACAAAAAGACTTTGCCTTGCACACGACACTATACGACCCTTTAAGCTTTTTTTTCGAAGCGCGTTGTGACTTAATGGCGGGCAAAACACAATTTTCTTACCCTGTCATTCATAAAGGCAAACAAAAAACGCATACTTATCGTGTCGTAGGACAAGAAAAAGTCGACACCGGTCAGGGTACTGTAAACGCCCTTATCGTTGAACGTCAACGCAGCAGCAAAAATCGTAAAACACGACTCTATGTTGCTCCCGAACTCGATTACCTTTTAGTCAAAATCGAACACCAAGAAAGCCGCTTAGCCACCATCAGCGCCAGCTTAAAAAAGATGGAGTATCAAGTGCAGTAAACGAAGCGTATTAATGATGAGTGTGCACTAGCGCAGCACTTAATTGATCTAAAGCGACCTTTTTATCCTCTATAAGAGCAACCAGATCCTCTCGAACTTGTCGAATAGCCATAAAATAGGGATGAGCTTGTTTAATCACGCGCTGCGCTAGGTCTGCAAGGAGCCTTTCTACCTGCTGCTCAATATCTAAATAAAGCCGTTCATAGTTTTCTTGAGCCCACTCTCCCCCATCAAGCTCCACCCTCTCCTCTGTAGAGAAAACAGCTGCCATATCGAAAAAATAGGCGGAGAGCGCCTCTTTTGTCTGTCTGGTAAAGGTGTCCTTAATCATAGACTGAAGCGCTTGATTTACCTGCTTTGCTCCGCTGTCTTGCTCTAAATAAGAATCTAATAAAGCGGGCACGGCAGCCATCGTCTGTTGCCACACGCGCTGCGCTACCTGCCGCATCGTGTCTTCGATTTGTTTCTGGTGCGCATCCAGCTGCAGCCCTAATTGCTCTAACCTTTGTAATAATGTCATCACATCCGCAACCACTATCTCTTCCAAATAGTGCCATAACACCTCTATAGGCTTGCGCTGCTTATAAGCTACAGCCGGTTCTATTAAGTCCGATAACGCTTGATATAAACGATAAAACCCCGCTTGTTCTAAAGCCTCATGAGAGACCCCATTTTGACGCGCAAAATAAACAGAAATCGAAATCGGCGCTAAAACCAGTTGTGGATCTACTTGTGCCTGTTGTAATTTTTCTTGTGCCCGTAACCAAACATCTTGTTCTTGTAACGCGCGATTGGACTGAGATTTGTTTTTTAATTCTTTCTGAATGCTCTGCTTTACCACGACTTCATCTAAATAATCACTGCGCGTAATAATAGGTAATAATGCTTTACGGCGTCGGAGCTCTTGGGCCAGCTCCTCAAGCTCCTGTACCTGCCCTGGAGAAGTTGAACTACTTAGCCACAACATCCCATCTGCGGCCTCTAAAAACTGTTGGGTTAGCTGCGCGTTATCTACCGTCATAGAATGCAAGCCTGGCGTGTCTAATAACACTAATCGATTCGCTAAAACGACCCCTTGAATACGGACGGTGGTTTCAGTGAGTCCCTCTTGAAAAGGTCCAGCGTGGTAGTGTATGGCCCCCTGCTCCCAAAAAAAATACTCAACAGATTTCTTATGATAAGCGAACCGCTCTGAGAGAAAATTACAAAATGAGCTTTTGCCCGCATTAAATTTTCCAAAAACCAGAAAAACAACCTTGTCATAAAACGCATGGGCTAAATCCAAAGCCGGTTGTAATGCCTGCCTAGTCGCCCCCCAGTGCTTTGGGTACGCAGTTATCTGCTGGTTAAGCTTCTGCATGGTTTGCGACAGCTCATGGCATGCGTCAAATCCTTTCGATAAAAAAGTATACTTCGTCAAGTCTTGCTCAAGCTCACCTAGCCACTGCTCTAGTACGGCTTGCTGTTTAGCCAAGTCATCTACGCTACTTTCTATCTGCTCTAAACGCTCTATCCAAGCACGCTCGCTCTCGTACGGCACCATTAGTTTTCCTCCCAGCTACGCACCGCAGCCAAGGCAGAGTCGACCTGCGCACATAAAGCATGTTGACGCGCAATCTTACTTAAACGATGCAGCCGTCCTTCAGACGCATCAAAATACGACTTAAAGCCCTGAAACAATCGCTCTCGCCCCTCTGCTGTGCCAAACAAGCGCCGTAAGTCCGCTCGATATTTTACCGACACCCCTAATACCGCCACCATTACGGTATTTAAGCTAGCAGCACCGACTTGTTTTGTTTTAGGTAGCTGCGCCACCCCATATTGAGTTAGCACACTACGAATCCGTATGCACGCACGTGAATACGCAATCTGCAATCGGGAGCGCTCTTGTTTTGCGGCGGTAATTTTAAACACATCATGAATCGTATCGGTATTTAAAGCCTGATCGACCTTTGGCTCTTGCATAATGCCCCACAAATCCTCAGCGATTTGCTCTAAAGTACGATGTAAATCCTGACTAAAGTTTATTTCCTCTTGCTGCGCTTGCTCACTCAGCTCTTTTTGTCTGGCTTGATGCTGGGCCTGTTTTTCTAAAATGGTGTTGACCAATAAGGAAAAGTATTGCCTTTGTTCAAACTGCCGTGCTGCGGGCACGGCTTGCAGTGCCAACTCTAAACGTTCCAACAAAGCAGGGATACCGCTTTTTTCCACAAAAACAGAAATAGCGTCATCCATCCCTTTGCGATAACGCACCGAAGAGACAGGATATATTTCCATCTGCCCCAGCTGTTGACGCAACTGCTGCACAATGTGCTCTAACGCTGTCTCATCGGCAACCTGATCGATTTGAGTTAATACCAAAAAAAACTGACGTTGGGTTTGCTCCCGATCTTTTACTAGCTGAGCAATAAGCTCTAGCTCACTGGCGTCTAGCTCGCCCTCTTTTACAGCATGAACCACTAAACGTATATCTGATTCCACCCAGAGCGCTTGCTCTGCCTGTTGATCATCTTTCTGATCCACATCTGCATCTAAGCCAGGTGCATCTAACCACACCACTCCATTATGCTCTGCTCGCTGCAACACCACAGTTTCTCTTTTGTCTGCCACCGCAAAACAAGAGGCACCAATAAGCTCATTGAGCAAACGACTTTTGCCATGATTGTATTTGCCCATCACTGTAATAACGGGCACCGTCGGCTGCTGCGCTAACTTTTCTAAGCGATGAACCAATATTTCATATTGAGGCAACAGCATAATGACGGTATCTCTATGCTCTAACTGCTGGTTACAACTCATGTCCCACTCTCCTTTGGTACGTTACCTAGAATGCTGCCTCGCTTTTTCAAATTTTCAAATAGAAACCCATTACAGTAAAAAATAGACCTATTAAATCGCAGAAGGATGGGTCGCTAACGGTGTGACTTTGATCTTCATATATGGATATAAAGGCAACTGGCTGAGCATCTCATGGAGCTCATCATTACTTTCTGCTTTAAAAATGCTGTAATTGGCATATTCACCAACAACACGCCACAGGTATGGCCATTTACCAGCGCGTTGTAAATCTTGTGAGTAGGCTTTTTCTTTGGCTACAATGGTTTTCACCTCATCTTCAGGCAAATCTTTAGGGATATCAACAATCATATGTACGAGAAATAACATAACACTCAGTCCTTAATTAAAAATAATTAGCTCACCACATCCAAAGACAACGTAGTATCCAAAAATTCAAGTACCGCCCCATTAAACGCGAGCGGGGCTTCTATATTGGATAAATGCGAAGCAGCCACTACACACAGTTGCGCATTCGCTACCGCCGCTTGCATACTTTTTGCTTCTTTAACAGTCGTAACAGGGTCAAACTGACCTGCAATAAATAACATCGGAATCGTAATGCGAGGTAAGTTAGCGCGTAGATCAGACTGGGCCAGCGCCTCACAGCAGGCGGCATAGCCTTGAGCGGAAAGTTGTGCTAACTGTGCTTGCATGGCTTGCACAACAGACTCATTTTCCTGAGTATATTGAGAGGTAAACCAACGCTCAGGCGCTGTTTTTGCGAGCGCCTGCATTGCTCGCTGCCCTTCCTTGCGCAGAAAAGCCGCGCGCTCTTGCCAGCCTTGCTCTGTCCCTATTTTTGCCGCGCTATTACACACCACAACGGCTTCAAAACGGGCCGGCTGATGCAGCGCTAACCAAAGCCCAGTATGCCCGCCCATAGATATCCCACAAAAACTGGCTTTTTCGATCTGCAGCGCATCCAATATGGCCACAACATCCTTCCCTAGCTGCGCAAAATCATAAGGCCCAGGGGTTATTGGGCTGCCGCCATGCCCGCGCGTGTCATAACACACCACCCTAAATGTATTGGCCAACGCTTGCACTTGTGGGGCCCACATCTCTAAGGTAGTACCCAAAGAGTTGCTTAGCACTAAAACAGGGGCTTGCTCACGACCATGGATGGCAACCCGAAACGCTCCTTGCTCAGTATTTAGCTGAAACGGTTTTTGATTCATTTTCTGCTACTCCTTGACGCGCTCAATAATCAGAGCGATTCCTTGTCCCACGCCGATACACATGGTGCATAATGCATATTTGCCTTGCGTTTTGCTCAATTGATTCATGGCCGTAGTAACTAATCTGGCACCACTAGCACCAAGTGGATGCCCTAAAGCTATCGCCCCTCCATTTGGATTGATTCGCGGATCCTTATCTTTTAAGCCTAGTTCGCGCATCACTGCCAGTGCCTGTGCGGCAAAAGCCTCATTAAGTTCGATCACATCCATTTGATCCAAGGTTAATCCCGCTAATTTCAGCACTTTTTTTGTAGCTGGCACAGGACCAATACCCATGATACGCGGCTCAACCCCAGCGGTTGCCATTGCAACCACTCGTGCTTTAGGCGTTAAAGCAAAACGCTGTACCATATGCTGATTAGCTAATAACACCGCACAAGCGCCATCATTTACTCCGCTCGCATTGCCGGCTGTAATTGTGCCATCAGCACGCACAATCGGCCGCAGCTGCGCTAAAGCGCTTAAAGACGTTTGACGTGGGTGTTCATCTTTATCAACTGTCAAGCCCTCTCCTCGACGCTGGGGCACCATAATGGGGATGATTTCTTGTTGAAAAAACCCTTTTGCCTGCGCCACTTCATATTTTTGTTGGCTGGCTAAAGCAAAAGCATCTTGATCTTCACGTGTAATAGAAAATGCCTGCGCTAAATTCTCTGCGGTTTCCGGCATGGTATCTACCCCATACTTATCCCGCATCAACGGGTTAATAAAACGCCAGCCTATAGTTGTATCCGCTACGCTATTTTTCCGACTAAAGGCCTGATCCGCTTTGAGCATAACAAATGGCGCGCGACTCATGCTTTCTACACCACCAGCAATCATTAACTGCGCTTCTTTGGCTTTAATCGCCCTTGCTGCCGTACCAATGGCATCTAACCCTGAGCCACATAATCGGTTTACCGTACTCCCAGAAACTACTAGGGGTAAACCTGCCAAAAGGGCTGCCATCCGCGCCACATTGCGATTATCTTCCCCAGCCTGATTCGCGCACCCTAAAACCACATCATCAATAAAGCGAGTCTCTAACTGTGGTTGACGCTGCACCAAAGCATGAATAATGGTTGCGGCTAAATCATCAGGACGCACATGGGCCAAACTGCCCCCATAGCGCCCAAACGGACTACGCACTGCGTCACAAATATAAACAGCATTACCCATGATATTTCCTGTTGTTTACTCTCTTGCTCCGTTTAATTGCTAACACCGCAAAGACATCCCCACTAAACGCTCTAACTCCTCATGCGTCAACCCAGGAACACGATCAATTACCTGTAAACCCGCATCGGAACAAGCAAATGTGGCCAGGTCAGTGTAGACGCGTTTAACACAGGCAATTCCAGTCAGCGGATAAGTGCATTTAGGCACTAACTTGCTTTGCCCATCTCGGGTTAACAGGCTCATCATGACCCACGTTTGCTTGGCACCAATAGCCAAATCCATGGCGCCACCTACCGCAGGTATTGAGTCGGGCTCTCCTGTACTCCAATTGGCCAGATCCCCAGTGGCCGACACCTGAAAAGCCCCTAACACACAAATATCTAAATGCCCTCCACGCATCATGCTAAAACTATCTGCATGATGAAAATACGCACCCCCGGGCAACAAGGTGACGGGTTGCTTGCCCGCATTTACCAAATCATAATCCTCTGCGCCTTTTGCTGGAGCGGGTCCCATACCTAAGATCCCGTTCTCGCTGTGCAAAACCACCTCGATGCCTGCTGGCAAATGATTAGCAACAGTGGTCGGCATCCCTATTCCCAAATTGACATAAGCACCGTTATGGATATCTTGCGCAACCCGCGCCGCAAGCGCTTCACGCGTACGTGGCTGATAGGTTTTTGTCATCTCTTGTCCCTAATTACTTATTTAAAAACCACCGGCTTGTGTTTGTATTCGCGGCACTCGTACTACTTTTTCCACATAGATACCAGGCGTTACAATACACTCGGGATCAAGCTCGCCTAGCTTTTTGAGCTCGTACACACTAGCAATGGTCTGCTTCGCGGCTGTCGCCATAACAGGACCAAAGTTTCGTGCTGCTTTACGATAGGTTAGATTACCCCAGCGATCGCCGGCCTCTGCTTTAATCAGCGCCACATCCCCATAAATGGGAGTTTCATACACATACCAGCGCCCATCGATAAACCGTGTCTCCTTACCGTTTGCTAATTCGGTGCCATAGCCAGTAGGACAAAAAAAACCACCAATACCCGCACCAGCAGCTCGAAGCCGCTCTGCTAAATTGCCCTGAGGCACTAACTCCAGTTCGATTTTTCCACTACGATATAACTCATCAAATACATAAGAGTCCGTCTGTCGCGGAAAGCTACAAATGATTTTGCGCACTCTTCCTGTTTTTAACAGCGCGGCAAGGCCATGATCCGCATTTCCTGCATTGTTATTGACCACCGTTAAATCTCTGGCCCCTTGTTCTATCAACCCATCAATAAGCGCCTCAGGTATTCCGGCCGTCCCAAACCCTCCAATTAAAATCGTGGCGCCGTCTTGCACATCTTTTAATGCCTCTGCCACACAATCTACCGTTTTATCAATCACGCTGTTGTACTCCTTCCAAAATCTCTACACTGCCACCTCATCTTCCTCGCCAATCGCGTGAAAAGCGCGGGAAAAATAAACAAGGCCTTTACGCCCTTCCTTTTTACGAATACCCTCTACCTCCACAAAAAAAAGCGAATGCGTACCCATTTCAGTGATTTGAATCACCCGCCCCCCAAAGCTCACTAAAGCGTCTTCAAGATACGGTAAGCTATGCTCCCCTTCGCCCCAGTCGTATCGGCTAAAACGCTCTTCGTTATTAAGCTGGGTAAAACCGGCAAAATCTTTAGCGGCATCCTCCAGCTCTTTGGTCAGAACATTGACACAAACAACACCATTTTTCTTGATGGTGGTATTTACTTTACTGTTCTGATTAACAGCAATCATAATTGTTGGTGGTGAATCCGTTATCGAGCAAACTGCCGTTGCGGTCAGCCCGCATTTGCCCGCCGGCCCATTCGTTGTAATAATATTCACAGCAGCGCATAACGAAGACATGGCATCACGAAACGCCTGTTGTGATGGGGTTAGCTCTGGCTTAGTCATTTTTTCGCTCCAATAAAATCACGCTCAAGCGGCCAATATAGGCAGCAAAGCCCGGCTTGGACCAATACCCTCACACTTACGGCAGAGTAAGAAAAACAATGGTCTGCGTTCTTACTCATGCCTATTTAGTCAAGCCTCATCGCGTTAAGGCAATAACTTATCGATCACATTAATATCATCAGAGTTATGTAAATGTGATACGGTCCAGCCATTGACATCGTAATCAGCCAAACACTGATCAACTAAAGCCACCATTTCCGCTAGCTTGCCTGATGCCCGTAACTGGCCTAAGCACTGCGTTCGAATATCGTCTTGGTTGCCTGCATAATTAATTTCATAAAGTTCATGTCTACCACCGAACTCTGAGCCAATCGCATCCCAAAGCAACTTAAGAATTTTGATGCGCTCCGTATGCGAAATATCGTTCGAGCCTCGCGAATACACACTCAGATATTGGTTTAACTCCGGATTCTGTAAATCCTTTGATCCAGAGGGTAAATAAATCAGACCGCTGGCTACCGTTTTTTCAATAATGTTTTTAATACGAGCATAGGCCTCTGGGGCATTCGCACGATAAGCATGAACCGCCTCTTGGTCAGGTAAATAAGTTCCTTTCCATTCTGTTGCGTTAGCCCACATGGCCTCTAAAATAGAATTAAATATATTGCGTAAGCCTGCTACCTCTCCTAGCTGGGCTTGAACGCCACGAAAATCGATGGTTCCCGTGCACTCTAGTGCTTTAGTCAGCAGCCCTGTAATAAAATCTAATTTCACGACAAAGCGCGCACAAGCTTGCATAGGAAATAGCTGCACAAAACCTGCCTGACCAAACCACGCCTGACATTTCTGTGGGTCTTTGTAAATTAAGACATCCTCCCAAGGGATAAACACCTTATCAAAAATAAGGATGGCATCATTCTCATCAAAACGACTTGATAGAGGGTAGTCAAAAGCGTTACCGGTCAAGCTGGCCATCAGCTCATAAGATGGGCGGCAAATCAATTTCACGCCCTTCACATTCATAGGAGCAATAAACATCAACGCCGACAACGGCTCTTCTCCGATTAAATGCGCAGGGCCAGGACCAATAAAGTTGTAATGCGTTAAGGCAGAGTTCGTTGCCACAACCTTGGCACCACTAACCACAATGCCATCTTCACGCTCTTCTTGTACAGTAATAAATACGTCTTTTAGCTCATTGACTGGCTTCGCACGATCAATGGGTGGATTCACGATGGCATGGTTAAGATAAAGGCATGTTTCCTGAATACGTTTATACCAGCGGCGGGCATTATCTGCGAACTTGCCGTAATATTCGGCATTGACCCCAAACGTGTCACCCAGTGCTGCCTTATAGTCAGGCGAGCGCCCCATCCAACCATACGTTAACTTAGACCACTCTTTAATGGCATTGATTTGCTCTCTTAGCTCTTCGCGGCTTCTAGCATAGCGGAAAAACTTATGGGTATACCCATCATTATCTGTGTCCGTCTCCCACGTCAGCTTGTCTTTAAAAGCGGGGTCATGCAAGGCATCGTACAGCTTAGCGATGGATGCCACAGAATTACGAAAAGCAGGGTGAGTGGTAATATCCTTGACGCGCTTGCCGTAAATATAAACCTCACGGTCATCTTTAATACTTTCAATATACTCAGCCCCTGTAAAAGGTCTGTTCTTCTCTGCACGAAAATCTTCTGGTAATTTTTTAGGTTGTTGTGTCATCGTACCCTCCTCCGGTATGATTTAATTGATAAAAACGCTTATGCCCCAACTACACGTGGACGCTCTACCACTTGGTTGTCTTTACCATCAACCAAAGGGGTTAAATGAATATCAAATTGAATTTCTGCAAAAGGTCCATCCATGCCCTCTGCCTTAATCCGCGCTTCGTCCATGCACTCGACTACAGGGGGTACCAAACCTTCTCGGGTCGCATAAGCAAAATCATCGTTGACCAACGGGTCACCATCGATATTAATTTGTGTAGTGAGCTTACGGTGGTTATCAGCCGTCACAAAGAAATGGATATGTGCCGGACGGTTGCCATGTCGGCCTAGCTCATTTAAAAGCGCTTGGGTTGGGCCGTCTGGTGGACAGCCATAACCGGCTGGAACAATACTGCGAAACTTATATTGACCTTTGTCATCGGCAATAATGGTGCGACGCATATTAAAAGGCTTCTGCTCACCTGTAGGATCAAAATGCGAATAAAACCCTTTGGTATTGCAATGCCAAACCTCTACTTTAGCCCCTGGCTGTGGCTGTCCATCAGCTCCATAGACCGTGCCATGCATAAGCAAAGGGTGTCCATCTTTGTCGCTGCCATCATCTAAGCGCGCATAGCCATGTTCCACAGGCGCCCCCACCACATACAAAGGTCCTTCGATAGTGCGCGGTGTGCCATTGGTTAAGCCAAGCTGCTCATCTTCGGCATCCATACGCATATCTAAATAACGGTCAAAGCCAAGCCCTGGGGAAAGCAACCCCGCCTCCTGGTGCTCACCTAAGCGATTTAAAAACGCAATACCTGCCCAATACTCATCAGGCGTAATATTTAGTTCTTCAATGGCTTTAAATAAGTCCGAAACAATGCGGTGGACGATTTCTTTAACACGTGGGTTACCTCCTTCATAATCCAACCCACAAGCCAAACGCAGAAAGTTTTGTACTTCCTCTGAATCAAATAACTTTACACTCATGGTGTCTCCTTTTTATCAACATTGATCTTTAGCAGCAGGATCTATCTGTGTATTAATTACCCTGCTACCAAACTTACGCTTCTTTTGCGTCGTTCCCGATTAAAGAACTGCACCCGCTCTTCATCTAAAACGATCCCTAAGCCTGCGCCTTGGGGGATATGTAACTCAAAATTCTCATAGCGTAATGGGCTAGTTAAAATGTCTTCGGTTAACAGTAAAGGACCAAATAACTCTGTGCCCCACTCCAAAGCATGAAAAGTGGAAAAAGTATGTGCTGATGCAGCTGTTCCTATGCTGCCCTCTAGCATGGTGCCCCCATAGAGCTCAATCTGAGCGGCCTCAGCTATCGCTGCGACCTTTTGCGCCGCACGCAACCCGCCCGACTGCTCGATTTTGATAGCAAACACATCTGGCGCTTTAGTCTGAGCTAGAGCAAATGCTGACTCCGGCCCCGTCAACGACTCATCTGCCATTAAGGCAATGGGATATTTTCCAGATAAACGCTTAAGTGCAGCAGCGCTTACCACGGGTTGTTCCACTAGCTCACAGCCTACATCAGCTAAAGCAGGAATACCGTAGCGCGCCTCTAGCTCACTCCACGCCATATTGATGTCTACACGCACTGTGGCTCGATCACCCACCGCCTTTTTAATAGCAGCAACATGGGCCACATCTTGAGCGACCGAGCGCTTGCCTATTTTTAATTTAAAAACACGATGACGTCGCATCGCCAACATGGCCTCCGCCTCTTCAATATCCCGTACGGTATCACCCGACGCCAACGTCCATGCAACCTCAAGACGATCCCGAACTGGTCCTCCTAATAGCATTGAAACCGGCAAATCCAACCGTTGCCCCAACGCATCATAAAGCGCTGTTTCTACTGCACTTTTAGCAAAGCGATTATCTTTAATGGCAAGCACTAAACGTTGCATGAGCTCGGGCACAGCATCCGCTCTTTGCCCTACCAACAGAGGTGTAAAATAGGTATCAATAGCCAGCTTCATGCCCTCGGGAGACTCTGCCCCATAGGCTAGCCCCCCTATTGTGGTCCCCTCTCCCACTCCCACTGATCCATCAGAACAATAGATCCGAACAATCATCAGCGTTTGACCTTGCATAGTTGTCATCGAAAGCTGATGTGGGCGAATAGTGGGCAAATCCAGCAGCAGCGTCTCTACCCGATCGATTGTTACCATTTCACTTAAACCCCCTTGTAAAGCAATGTCTTTGTTTTTATTCATTTAAAAACGTAGGGGGTGTAGCGTCCAATACCTTATCTACCTAGTGCTATGCCGAAAAGGTATACAAAAAATAAAGCCAAACAAAATCAAATAGATACGAACCACAAAACCAAAAACATATGGTTTTCCCTAGAATCTGTTTTCATCCTAAAGGAAACGTTCTAAGCTTGAAGATAAATTTGTCTGTCGCTGCCTCGGCATACATCAAACACAAAGGTTCACTTAGAGCCCGACAATTTAATCACAATGAAGCATGCAATGGACTTAAAACAAATTCGTTATTTTGTAGCAGTCGCTGAAGCACGTAGTTTTACATTAGCAGCAGAACGCCTCCATATCACACAACCACCTTTAAGTCGGCAAATCCTGCTTTTAGAACAATCACTCGGCGTACAACTAATAGAGCGGGATAGTCGCCCTTTACATCTTACCGAGGCGGGTCGGCTGTTCTATGAGCAAAGCGTACAAATCTTGCTGCGTATCGAACACATGCAACAAGCCACCAGTCGTATCGGTCAAAGCTACCAACAACAACTCTCAATTGGCTTTGTTGCTTCTACCTTATACGGCGAGCTACCTATTTTGATTCAAAGCTTTAGGCAAGCATATCCACATACCCGCCTGCAGTTTCTGGAGCTCACCTCCACTGAACAGCTCGAAGCCTTAAAATCGGGGCGTATTGATATTGGTTTTGGGCGTGTTAAAGTCCATGATCCGGCGATTGCGCGTGTCACCTATCGCGAAGAACGTCTGGCCCTCGCCATGCCTGGCAATAGCGCGCTAGCAACACCAACTGGTCCTATCTGCCTGAGTGCTGTCACCGACCAAAGCCTAATTGTTTATCCTTCACAGCCCCGTCCCAGCTTTGCAGACTATATTTTAAATACGCTACAAGATAAGCAAATTTATCCCGCTGATATCAAAGAGGTCCTAAGCCTACAAACGGCTTTGGGACTCGTTGCGGCTGGCGACGGGCTTTGTGTTATCCCTACAGGAGCACGTATTCGGCAAGATATCCAATATCGTCTTATCCGTGATAAAGATGTCAGCTCACCAATTATTTTTAGTTTTCGTAAAAAAGATAGCTCTTGGTATATCAACGCCATGCAAGACTTAGTTCAAGACATGTATAGCAATCACCCTGATCTCCTTCATCCAGATAACTGCATTAACTCGTAAATACCCTATATTTCTTAGCATTTTAGGTATAAAGTAAGTAGAAATTGATATATATCATACAAATCCAGCTTAATACTTCCGCTATCTCCCCGCTCCTTTATACTAAAGATAGGTCACTCTTTCTTCCCACTTTAAAGGAGCTTGTATGTTCGATCTAAATCAACAAATCGCTATTGTGACAGGGGGTGCAAAAGGTATTGGTAAAGGCATTGTTGCCACCCTAATTCAAGGGGGTGCAACCGTAGTGATTGCCGATATTGATGAAACCGCTGGCAAGCAAACAGCAGCCGAACTTGGCGCCACCTTTAAAACAGTGGATGTGACATCACAAGCCGCATGTAAAGCCCTGGTTGATGAGGTGATCCAAGAACATGGGCGTCTGGATATTCTCTGCTCTAATACCGGTATTTTCCCACAAGCCAGCCTAGCAGAGATGACCGAAGCCGATTGGGATCAAATGCACAATGTTAATCTCAAAGGTACGTTTTTCATGACACAAGCCGCGCTGGCCCCCATGAAAAAACAAGGTTATGGGCGGGTAGTCATCACCTCCTCCATTACAGGTGCCATTACTGGCTATCCAAACTGGAGTCACTACGGCGCCAGCAAAGCCGGCCAGCTTGGCTTTATGCGTAGTGCAGCCTTAGAATACGCCAAAGACGGCATTACTATCAACGCCGTTATGCCTGGTAACATTTTAACCGAGGGCTTAGCCGACCAAGGCCAGTCCTATCTGGATCAAATGACCCGTGCTGTACCTGTGGGCACCTTAGGTAAGCCCGAGGATATTGGCTATGCGGTCTGTTTCCTCGCCTCTAAAGAAGCCAGCTTTATTACCGGACAAACGATTATTGTCGACGGTGGTCAGATCCTTCCTGAGTCGCCCGAAGCCATTCTCTAAGCTTGTTTTTTCTCGCCCCCTTATCTAGGGGGCGCAGCCATTTTTTTGCTGATGGTGTATCGTATAAGCTCACTGACTTCTCTTTACCCCATCGCCTATGAAAAACCGTTCCACCTTTTCCCCCTCTACTCCTAGTTTTAATACCATTCGCTGGCGCATATTACTGGTGATCCTCGGAGCGATTTTTATGTCGCT
>NZ_JASLIX010000040.1:0-7849 GCF_030152715.1 Paenalcaligenes sp. | reverse complement strand
GGCTTGTCTTATCCGCTTTATACACATTTTACTTCGCCAATTCGACGTTACCCTGATTTGCTTACCCATCGTGTCATTAAATCTATCTTAGCGAAAAAACGCTATGTGCCCGATATTGGGGCGGAGCCAGGGGATGAGCAGCTGAGCGCAAGGCAGCGCGAGCAATCAGTATGGGAGCGCTTGGGGGTGATGCTTTCTGCTCGTGAGCGCCGCGCTGATGAGGCTTCTTATGATGTGCAGGCTTGGCTCAAGTGTTATTTCATGCAAGACCACATTGGCGAGGTATTTAGCGGTAAAATTACCGGCGTTGCCGCTTTTGGTATTTTTATCACACTAGATAAGCTTTACGTTGAAGGCATGGTGCATGTCTCTGAGCTGGGTTCGGATTATTTTGTCTTTAATGAAGCCACACACGATTTGCGTGGTGAGCGTACGGGGATTCGTTATAAGCTGACGGATTCGGTTCAGGTTCAGGTAGCTCGAGTTAACCTTGAAACACGGAAAATCGATTTTCGTCTCATTGAGGGCAGTGCTTATAAAACACTGACTACTGGTGCAACAGAGCGTCGGCCCAGACCGCAGAAAAAAGCGGCGCCAGCTAAGCCTAAAGACTTAAAGGGAACCGCGAGCGAGCGCCGTGCCGCAGCGCGTAAAGCGGCGCGTAAAGCCGCGGCAGCAGAGCGGGCGGCAGCACGTAAAGCAAAACTAAAACGAACACGACGTTAATCTCTCAAGGAAAAAAGTAGTATGTCATTACAAATGCTGGCGGGTTTTCATGCAGTGCAAGCCCGTATTCGCCATGCGCAAGAAACCATTAAGGAACTGTATGTTGAGCAGGCACGTCGTGATAAGCGCATGCAAAATTTTATTGCGCAAGCAGAGCGCGCAGGTTTGCGTTTGATCTTTGTGGATAAGCAGCGTCTAGATGCCATGGCCAAAGGCGTACGTCATCAAGGGGTGGTAGCGTTAGCGACAGAGCTGAATTTGACGTTGGATGTAGACCAATTGTTAGATGAGCTAGAAGATCAAGGCATCAAACCATTACTATTGATTTTAGATAGTGTGACGGACCCCCATAATTTAGGGGCATGTTTACGTACTGCTGATGCGGCTGGTGCCCATGCGGTGATCGCCCCCAAAGATCGTGCGGTGGGGCTAAACCCAACAGTACGACGCGTGGCGTGCGGGGCGGCTGAAACGTTACCCTATATCACGGTGACGAATTTAGCGCGCACGATGCGTCAGTTGCGACAGCGAGATATTTGGCTTGTAGGTACCGATGACGAGGCCGCGGCCAGCATGCACGATGTCGATGCTTGCCGAGGCATGGCGTGGGTAATGGGAGCCGAGGGCGAGGGTATGCGTCGTTTAACCCGTGAGACTTGTGATGAGTTGGTGCGTATCCCCATGTTGGGTTCAGTGGAAAGTCTAAATGTCAGCGTAGCCAGCGCTGTTTGTCTCTATGAAAGTTTACGTCAACGACAAGCAAAGTAAAAAACTTATAACCAATTTGTCTAAGCCTGAATTTTAGAATCGCGGTTTCTCGCCGCATAATAAATCCATCGGTTTATCAAATTTAGCATTAACTAGGCCGCCTGATCGCGGCCTTTTTTGGATAGCATCATGAGTGAAAACGGTTTTACCACGACTTTATTACATGCGGATCGGCGTGCAGGCACAGAATATGGTGCGGTGCATCAGCCTTTGCATCCATCGTCTGAGTACGCTTTTGAAGACGCCCATGAGCTAGCGGCTGTTTTTCAAGGTAAACCCGGTTTTAGCTATGCGCGCCAAGGTACACCAACCACGGCGGCTTTAGAGCGTAAAATCACCCAAATGGAGCAAGGGGTGGGGAGCGTGAGCTTTGCGTCAGGCATGGCCGCCATTACGGCTGTTTTTTTTACTTTGTTGCGCCAAGGTGATCATCTTATTTGCAGTAAATATATTTTTGGAAATACCAATAGTGTTTTAGGCACCTTACAGCAGTTTGGGGTCGAGGTGACCTTGGTGGATGCCACCGATGTGGAGCAGGTAAAAGCCGCTTATCAACCAAACACACGTATGGTTTTTAGTGAAACCATTGCTAATCCTGGTACTCAGTTGGCGGATTTGGCTGAAATAGGGGGATGGTGTGAACAAAAAGGTTTATTGTTTGTGATTGACAATACATTAAGCACACCTTGGTTAGCGCCTGCCAAAAAATTTAAAGCCGGGTTGGCGATTAATTCTCTATCTAAAGCAATTGGCGGGCATGGGCATGCTCTTGGCGGCACCGTGACGGATACGGGGTTATTTGATTGGCAGCATTACCCGAATATTTTTGAAGCGTATCGTCAAGGCAACCGAGCTAATTGGGGCTTAACACAAATTAAGAAAAAAGGCTTGCGCGACATGGGGGCAGCGATGTCGTCCGATACGGCACACCGGCTAATGATAGGCGCTGAAACCTTATCCTTGCGCATGGCCAAAGCCTGTCATAATGCGCTGAGCCTAGCACGGTTTTTAGCCGCGCATCCACAGGTTGTGCAGGTTCATTACCCTGGTTTGGCAAGCCATGCGCAGCATAAGCGCGCAACAGATTATTTTTCTGGTCGTTATGGGGCTTTGCTAAGTGTGGAGCTGCAGCCTCATATTGATGTTTTTGCTTTTTTAAACCGGCTGCGTGTTTTGGCTTTATCGACCCATTTGGGCGACAACCGAAGTTTGGTCTTACCCGTGGCTCATACCATCTATTACGAAATGGGCCCTAAGCAGCGGGCGCTGATGGGGATTGCGGATGGGTTGTTGCGTGTTTCTGTAGGGATAGAGGATACCGAGGATTTGATTCATGATTTCAGTCAAGCCCTTAGCGCTTTTTCGGTGTAAAAGCATAGATTTATTGTAGTTGAGCCGCTTTTGTGCCCAAGGGTGTTCACATTCTGCGCGTTAAGTGTTAAAAACACTGTATTGATGCGGCTTTCAGCATGTTTTGTCTTGACAGCGTTCACAAATCTAGGCTTAATACCGCATGGTTGCGTTTGGGGGTGAAACCGCTACCTGATCGCCGTTTCCATTTCTTTTCATCACAGCACAGTTTTTTGTGCTGTTATTCATTATTCAGGGGTAATTCTTAAATGAATAAAACCGAACTAATCGACTTTATTTCCAACAAAGCTGACTTATCTAAAGCCGAGGCAGGTCGTGCGCTAGACGCTTTTATTGATGCGGTTACCACCACACTCAAAGAAAAAGAATCCGTGACTCTGGTTGGTTTTGGTACGTTTGCTGTTTCTGAGCGTGCGGCGCGTACAGGTCGTAACCCTCGTACAGGTGAAACCATTGAAATCAAAGAGGCTATTGTGCCCAAGTTCCGTCCTGGAAAAGCCTTGCGTGACGCCGTAAACGGTTAATGTAAGTTAGGGCGTAGAAATAAATGCAAAAAACGCTTGCATTTATTTTTTATACGCCCTATAATTATTTTTGTTGTCGCAGCAAACGACATGCAGCAAGACCAAATGGGTGTTTAGCTCAGCTGGTAGAGCGGCGCCCTTACAAGGCGTAGGTCGGCGGTTCGATCCCGTCAACACCCACCAGCACTTGTTGTATATCAGGGCTTAATACAAGTCCTTTTTTATTTTGTGACAACCTCAGACTAAAGATGGGTGTTTAGCTCAGCTGGTAGAGCGGCGCCCTTACAAGGCGTAGGTCGGCGGTTCGATCCCGTCAACACCCACCATCTTCGTCTAAAAAAGAACGACAGCATCACGCTGAGTTCTTTTTTTTTGCCTAGTGGTTTTATGTGTGATCTTAGGGATAATCACAGGTTCAACCCAACAGCCTCTTTGTTATAAAGATAAGGTAGCGTTAATTAGCAAGTAGCTAACGTTAATACATCCTGCTGCACCTTTCAACAACGTACAAAGGGGGACACACATGAGTGCCATCCTATTGGTTGTACTAGGGCTGGGTGGTATGGCTCTAGGCTATATCTTCTATTCGCGTTTTATCGCCGAAAAAATCTTCCAACTTGACGACTCTCGTCCAACACCTGCCCACGAATTTGAAGACGGTATTGATTTTGTGCCGACCAATAAATACGTGTTGTGGGGGCATCATTTTACTTCAGTAGCAGGGGCGGCACCTATTGTAGGGCCCGCTATCGCTGTTATTTGGGGATGGTTACCGGCATTTTTATGGGTAACCCTCGGGACTGTGTTTTTTGCTGGTATGCACGACTTTGGTGCTATTTGGGCCAGTATCCGTAATAATGCCAAATCCGTTGGAGCGCTCACTGGTGATGTGGTGGGTAAACGGGCACGCTCTGTGTTTATGATCGTGATCTTTCTGGTTTTGCTCATGGTCAACGCGGTGTTTGGTGTCGTGATTGCGGGGTTACTTATTAATAATCCCGGCTCCGTTATCCCCGTGTGGGGGGCCATCGCCGTTGCTTTGGTTATTGGACAGCTTATCTACCGCGCCAAAGCTAGCCTAGGCTTGGTGTCTTTTGTAGGGGTGGCTGTTTTATATGCTCTAATCTACATCGGTCCTGCCGTTCCTTTGAGCCTGCCTGATCAGGTGATGGGATTATCCGCTAACGCCACCTGGATTTTATTATTGTTTTTCTATGCGGCGGTTGCCTCTTTGCTGCCGGTGTGGATGCTCCTGCAACCACGGGATTACATTAATGGCTTGCAGTTATTCGTTGGGCTTGGGTTGTTATATGTTGCGGTGTTTATTGCAAACCCAACTGTTGTTGCTCCGGCAATTAATGCCGAGGTTCCTGCCGGCACGCCATCTATGATTCCGTTGTTGTTTGTAACGATTGCGTGTGGCGCGATTTCTGGTTTTCATGGTTTAGTGGCCTCGGGCACCACATCTAAACAGCTCAACAAAGAATCCGATGCACGTTTGGTTGGCTACTTTGGCGCCGTGGGCGAGGGTGCTCTTGCTTTGGCGGCGATTGTGGCGGCTACGGCAGGTTTTGCTACACTCGCAGACTGGCAAGCCGTTTATGATGCCTTCGGTAAAGGCGGGGTGGGTGCTTTTGTGAATGGTGGAGCAACCATTTTGAGCGCAGGCTTAGGGTTTAACGCAGAGATTGCAGCTACGATGCTCACTGTGATGGCGGCGTTGTTTGCTGGCACCACTATGGATACAGGTCTACGCCTACAGCGTTATATTTTCCAAGAGTGGGGCGAGATCTACAATATTAAATGGTTAGGTAAACCGTTACCGGCCACTCTCTTGGCGGTTGGGAGCTGCTTGATACTGGCTTTTGGTGCTGGGGGCGCTGATGGTTCTGGTGGTTTACTGATTTGGCCATTATTTGGTACAACCAACCAGCTGTTAGCCGGCTTAACCTTATTAGTTATTGCTGTCATGCTAGTACGTAAGCGTGTGACCGCAACCTACGTTATTGTGCCTTTGGCTTTTTTATTGCTGATGACTTTGGCGGCGCTGCTTATACAGCTTCACGGTTTTTATCTTAAAGAAGACTGGTTCTTATTTGGGTTAGATCTGATCGTATTGGTAGCGGCTATTTTGGTGACATTAGAGTGCGTGAGTGCGCTGCGCTCAGAAAAGCGTAAACTCATCGCTTCGAATTAAGGAAGCATCATGGACGGGATTTGGTCACGGCTTAAACATTGGTGTGAGCAAGCTAATACATTGGGTACGCAATACTATAATGCTCCTTATCGTGCCGCGATTGCGCGGGCAAAACGCGAGGAGGACGACCTATTTATGTTATTGGTTTTTTCTGAAATGATGGGCGTACCGAATCCCGCTTCGTGGTATACCTTGGAACTACAACCGATTTTATTGCAGCGGTTCCATGATTGGCATCTTCGAATGGGCATGGAGCGTTCGCCATTAGATCATTTCAGGTGCTGTTGATGTCATTAAACATATCATCATTATTTCAACAGCGGGTTTTACTCATTGGCGGTAAAGGTGGCGTCGGTAAAACAACGGTGGCGGCGGCACTAGCACTACGCGCCTCGCAGACACAGCGGGTTTTACTGGTTTCTACTGATCCGGCTCATAGTTTAGCGGATGTGTTTGGCCGCTCTATTGGGGCGGCCATTGTGCATTTGACTCCTAATCTTTACGCTTTAGAGCTAGACCCAGAAAAAGAGGTCGATGCGTATTTGGATCGGGTGCTGGCACAAATGCGTCGTTTTGCAGGGCCTGATCAAATCCATGAATTACAACGTCATTTACGTTTGTCCCGCCTATCGCCCGGAGCGCAGGAGGCAGCGCTCTTGGAGCGTATGGCAAACTTATTGGATACCGGGTTAGACGAATATGATCTGATTATTTTTGATACAGCGCCCACAGGACATACCTTACGCTTATTGAGCTTACCCGAAATTATCGCTGCTTGGACGGATGGATTATTAAAACACAACCAGCGCTCAGAGCAGTTAGCGAAGGTGCTTTCTCATTTGACTCCACAGCGTGATGTAGCACACGTGCTTTCAGATCCGCACCAAAACACCGACTCTGGTTTAGATTCAAAAAGCCAAGAACTGGCTTCTACCTTATTAGCACGTCAACGCTTATTTCATCGGGCCCGCCGTATTTTGCATGATGCCACACAAAGCGCTTTTGTCTTTGTTCTTACCCCCGAGCGATTGCCTGTACTGGAAACAGACCGGGCCGTACAGGCGCTAACGGATATTGGGGTGCAAGTGGCTGGGCTAGTGATTAATCGGGTATTACCTCCTACGCTGGGCGAGGCTTTTTGGCAGTCTCATTTGCAGCGACAGCAAACCTATTTAGCCGATATTCAGCAGCGGTTTGCCGGATACCCTTTACGCCAGCTTCCGCTCCAAGATCAGGAAATTGTTGGCTTAGATGTATTGCACGCTCTTGGTGACCAACTTAGTACTTAGCATTTGTTAAATGGTATTGATAACTATTATCATTACTGCTAAGATGGCGCTTTGGTTGGCGTGCTTTAGTGCGCCTGTAAATATGACTATTTGTAGGCGTAGGTATGCCACATCCCTCCCATCATTCGTTGGAACGCTCTCGTCTTTGGTTAAAAATCACTGGCTTAACGGCAGCAGTTAGTCTGCATGCTGGGGTGTTTGCATTTATGTTGCATCAGTCCGCGCCAAAAATGGTAGGGGAGCCTGCTCAGGAAGAGGTAATAGGCGTTAGTCTATTTGATTTAAATGAATTCGAAGAGCATGTGACGGCGGAACAGCTAGCAGAGCAAATTCAAGAAGCTACTCAAGAGGAGATTGAGCCTGAACTTGAATCGGAGCCTGAGCCAGAGTCAGAGCCCGAACCCGAACCCGAACCGGTCGTAGAGGATCCGGTTATTCCTGAGCCAGTGGTAGAAAAGCCTAAGCCCAAACCCAAACCGGAACCTAAGCCCAAACCCGAGCCTAAACCTCAGCCTGCGCCTAAGCCGCAACCTAAACCAAATGTCCCTGTGGCAGAAAAAACGCAGCCAGTCACTGCGCCAGAGCGTAGCCAGATGGATAAAGCAGTAGGTGGGCAGCAGGCTAAGGCCGTTGACCCAGATCGTCCACGGGTGGTTGGGCAAGTGAATTACTTGGGGGCGCCGCCACGGCCTGTTTATCCACGTGCTTCGCAGCGTAGAAATGAGCAGGGCAAGGTCATCGTGCGTGTTTTGATCTCACCCCAAGGCACGGTGATGGATGTTTGGGTAAAAAGCTCATCAGGACATGAGCGTTTGGATCAAGCCGCTTTAACAGCGGTGCGCAAAGTAAAATTTAAACCCTATACCGAAAATGGCATTGCGTATAAAGCCATGGCAGATATTCCTTTTGATTTTGTTTTATAGGACTCAGGCATGATGCAGGAGCTATTTGATGCGTTATTGTTAGGATTAGCC
>NZ_JASLIX010000014.1:0-8917 GCF_030152715.1 Paenalcaligenes sp. | reverse complement strand
ATTAGTGAAAATATCGATGCGAAACGTGGGCTTTATGCGCATTTAGAGCAGGTGATGCGCCCTGATGCTGTATTGGCTACGAACACTTCTAGCTTGGCGTTAGAGGACCTGAGCCGGGATCTAAAACAACCAGAGCGTTTGGTGGGAATCCATTTTTTTAACCCTGTGGCATTGATGCCTTTAGTAGAGGTGGTACATCAGAATGTATCGAGTCCAGCGCATCAGCAGGTTGTGGATCAAGCCCGCGGCTTTGTGGGACAGATAGGAAAGCTGCCTTTGGTTGTAAAAAGCGTACCTGGGTTTTTAGTTAATGCGGCTTTAACCCCTTATATGTTGGCCGCGATGCGTCTGGTGGACGAGGGGTATAAGCCTGAAGCAATTGATGCTGCGATGGAAGCTTATGGCATGCCGGTTGGGCCGATTGAGCTGGTAGATATGGTGGGCTTGGATGTGGCATTAGCGGTGGGCAAACAATTAGTTGCTGATGCTTTAGCCCCAGTTTGCCTACAGGAAAAAATAGAAAAAAAACAATTGGGCCGTAAAACCGGTCAGGGCTTTTATCAATGGAAAGCCGGCAAGGCGATTAAACCAAAAGCAGAGCCGGTTGCCAATAAGCTTGCGCAAGAGCTGGCAGATTTATTGGCCTCAAGCGCTAAGCAACAGCTTGACCAACAAGTAGTGAAAGATGCGGACTTGGTCGATGCTGGGATGATTTTCGGAACTGGCTACGCACCGTTTACGGGCGGGCCGTTGTATCAACGAGGAGTGCAGTAGTGAAGTAGTGAAATAGGCCTATTCCTAGGCCTAAAACCAAAGGAAATAAGGAGACAATGATGAAAATCAAAAAACACAGTGTGATGGTATTGCCATTGGTATTGAGTGCCGTTTATGCCAATACCGCATTAGGAGCAGGTTTTCAGTTATTAGAACAAAACGCCAGTGGGCTGGGAAATGCTTATGCTGGATCAGGCGTAGATACTGAAAATGCAAGTGTTTTGCATTTTAACCCTGCTGCGATGACGTATTTACCTGGTATCCATGTAACGGGTGGGGTGACAGCTATTCGCCCTTCCTTTAAGTTCACGGATAACGGGCAAAGTGTGACACCATTTAACACGAAAGGCACTTCAGGTGGCGATGCAGGAGGTTGGGGAGTTGTGCCTAACTTGGCCGCAACATGGCAGTTGAATCCACGCTGGTATGTTGGGCTGGGCGTAGGCGTGCCGTTTGGTTTAAAAACAGAGTATGAAGACGATTGGGTAGGACGTTTTCATTCCCGTGAGTTCGAAATTAAAACCATCAATATCAACCCGACTATTGCTTATCGGGTGAATGACCAATGGTCCATTGGAGCGGGAGTGAACTGGCAGCGCATTGATGCCAAATATAAGTTGGCCGTGCCGGTAGTACACCCCTTGTTACCTTTCCCCATAGAGGGCGATGCCAAAGTTGATGTCAATGGCGATGCGTGGGGGTGGAATGTGGGTGTGGTTTTCCAACCAGTAGAATCGACACGCATTGGTTTGTCTTACCGTTCACGTATCAAACATACAGGTAAAGGCGATACCAATATTGCAGTCCAAGGCCAGCATATGCTTGCTACCGATGCACGCGCGACGGTCAAGCTCCCAGATACAGCGATTTTAAGTGTTTCACATCAGCTAAACCCGCGCTGGACTTTGTTAGGCGATGTGTCTTGGACCGGATGGAGCAGTATTCCTGAGCTCACGATTGAAAACCAAGGGCTGCCTAGCAATGCACTCGATCTACAGTTCAGAGACACCTGGCGTTTTGCTTTAGGTGCGAAATACAAAATCAATGAGGACTGGACTTGGAAAGTCGGTGTGGCCACTGACCAGGCGCCGATTCGTAGCGCAGAAAAGCGTCCTACCTCTTTGCCTGATAACAATCGTCGCTGGTATTCCACAGGTGTGCAATATCAACACAAAAACATGAGCTTTGATGTTGGCTACACCTATTTGTACCTGAAAAAAACACCAATTCATAACCTTGAGCCAGGCCGTGGCTTAGTCTCTGGCGAATACAAAAACAAAGGGCATGTAATTGGTATGCAAGTATCCGCTTCGTTTTAGTCGTTACCCATTTTGAGGGAAGGAGAGAGCATTGAGTACTTTTAATATTACGCGTGTAGCGGTTTTGGGAGCCGGAGTAATGGGCGCCCAAATCGCAGCACACTTGGCCAATGCGGGAATTTCTGTGCTGCTCTATGATCTTGCTGCGCAGACGGGAGATCCGAATGGAGTTAGTGTTAATGCAATCAAGCGTTTACAAAAAGCTGAACCGGCACCTCTAGCCAGTAAAGAGGTACTCACTTCCATTGAGCCTGCTAACTATGACCAGCATCTAGATCGCTTAAAAGAGTGTGAGGTGGTGATCGAAGCGATTGCTGAGCGTATGGATTGGAAGCAAGATCTGTACAAAAAAATAGCGCCAGCATTAGGGGCAGAGAGCATTTTTGTTTCCAATACGTCAGGGCTGTCCATTCAAGCCTTGGCAGAGTCTTTGCCCGAGGCATTACGCTCACGTTTTTGTGGAGTGCATTTCTTTAACCCTCCTCGGTATATGAAGTTGGTTGAGTTGATCGCCACTTCGTATACCTCAAGCGAGGTATTAGATAAGCTTGAAACATGGTTAACCACCACCTTAGGTAAAGGTGTGATTCGAGCCTTAGATACGCCCAACTTTATTGCGAACCGTATTGGTGTGTTTTCCATGTTGGCGGCAATGCATCATACGCAGCGTTTAGGCTTAGGCTTTGATGAGGTGGATGCGATTACCGGGCCACTTATTGGTCGTCCTAAAAGTGCTACGTATCGCACCGCTGACGTGGTGGGCTTAGACACATTAGCTCATGTAATTCGTACCTTGCAAGAGAACGCAACGGAGGACCCTTGGCATGCTTACTTTAAGGCTCCAGCTTGGTTACAGGCGCTAATTGAGCAAGGGGCATTAGGGCAGAAAACGCGGGCAGGGGTTTATCGTAAGCAGGGTAAGGACATCCAAGTTTTGGATCCTGAAACGGCCAGCTACCGCGCACGAGCAGGTCAAGCCGCAGACGAACTAGTACAGATCTTAAAACAAAAAGATCCTGTTGCTCGCTTATTGGGATTGCGTCAAAGCTCACATCCGCAAGCCCAGTTTTTGTGGGCGGTATTGCGCGATACATTCCACTATAGTGCTGTGCATTTAGGCGATATTGCACAAAATGCTCGTGATGTGGATTTAGCGATGCGCTGGGGGTTTGGCTGGTCTCAAGGTCCTTTTGAGCAGTGGCAGCAAGCAGGCTGGCAAACCGTAGCTAAAGCGATTCAAGAGGACATTCAGGCGGGTCTCACGATGAGTGACGCGAAGCTACCTGATTGGGTGCTAGAGTCAGGGCGCGAGGGAGTACATCAGTCCGATGGGTCGTTTTCGGCACGTACGAAGCAGATTGAGGCTCGCTCTGCCTTGCCTGTGTATCAGCGTCAATTATTCGGTGAGCGCTTGTACGGAGAGGCGCGCTCAGATCAAGTGCTTGAGCAAGAGACCATATGGCAAAACGAGGGGGTACGCTTATGGCGCTTACCCACGGTGGATGCGGGCATCGCCATTTTATCGATTCAGTCCAAAATGCATACCATTGGCAATGAGGTATTGACAGGTATCTTAGAAGCCGTAGCCATAGCAGAGCAGTCTTACGAAGGGCTTGTTATCTGGCATGAGGCTCCTTTTGCGGTGGGAGCAAATCTACAGCAGGTAGCCGATGCGGTGGAAGCTCAAGCTTTTGATGTGTTGGAAGCCGAGGTTGCTAAATTCCAGCAAACGGCTTTGGCTTTGCGTTATGCACGTGTGCCAACAGTGGCAGCGGTTCAAGGCCTAGCGCTAGGTGGTGGTTGTGAGTTTGCGATGCATGCGCACTCGCGTGTGTTAGCACTAGAAAGCTATATGGGGCTTGTCGAGGTAGGTGTGGGGCTTATTCCAGCTGGGGGTGGTAGCAAGGCTTTTGCCGTACGTGCCGCAGAATTAGCGCGTACCACTGAAACACCTGCTGAAGTGTTCCCCTATTTGGTTAAGCCTTTCCGCCAAATTGCCATGGCTCAAGTGGCAAAAAGTGCGCTCGAGGCTCAGCAAGTGGGCTTTGCACAAAAGCATGACAAGGTTGTGTTCCATGCGGACGAATTGTTATGGACAGCGCTTAAACAAGCTCGTGCCTTAGCCGATATGGGGCATCAGCCGCCAGCTGTACCTAGTCGTATTCCCGTTGCTGGTAGAAATGGCATTGCTAACTTTGATTTGCAGCTAACCAATATGTTAGAGGGCGGCATGATTAGCGAGCATGATTATCGCGTTGCCCATGCTGCAGCGGTTGCTTTATGTGGAGGGGATATTGATAGTGGCACAGAGGTTGACGAACAATGGCTATTAGCCGTGGAGCGGCGCGAATTTGTGCAGTTGTTACGTACACCAGAAACACTAGCGCGCATCCGTCATATGTTGACCACAGGCAAACCACTACGTAATTAAAAGGAAGGATTATGAGCAGTCAAAAACAAGAGGCGTATATTGTTGCAGCCACTCGGCTGCCTGTGGGTAAGCGTGGGGGCGTATTTGGAAAAACTCGTCCTGATGATTTACTTGTTGGTGCCCTACAGGCAGCATTAGCTCAAGTACCCGAGTTGGATCCTGCGCTGATTGGTGATGTTATTGTTGGGTGCGCTATGCCCGAGGCCGAACAGGGGATGAACGTAGCACGGATGGGGGTATTGCTTGCAGGTTTACCTGCTCAGGTGCCAGGCGTGACGGTGAATCGTTTTTGCGCTTCGGGGCTACAGGCGGTTGCTGATGCGGCTGCGAAAATCCGACTCGGTGAGGCGGACGTGATGATCGCGGCGGGCACCGAGTCCATGAGCGTGATGCCCCAAATGATGGGTAATAAAATCGCCATTAACCCTCGAATTTTTGAAAACCCTGATCTAATTGGCATGGGATATGGTATGGGCCTAACAGCCGAGAAAGTCGCTGAGCGTTGGCATATTTCACGTGAGGATCAAGACGCATTTGCATTGCAATCCCACGAGCGTGCTATTGCTGCCCAAAAGGCTGGGTTGTTTGATGCGGAGATCACTCCTTACGAAACAACCTCTTATGTGCCTTCTGGCCAAGACAATGGTGAGGTCATCGAGCGTCAACATGTTGTGCGTGTAGACGAGGGGCCGCGACCTGATAGTAGTTTAGAGGGGTTAGCACGTTTGCGTCCTGTCTTCTCGGCTAGAGGTTCTGTGACAGCCGGAAACAGCTCTCAGGTTTCTGATGGTGCTGCTGCTGTGGTGTTGGTTTCAGAAAAAATCCTCAAGCAGCTAAATTTACAACCGTTGGCCCGCTTTGTTGGCTATGAGGTTGCTGGGGTTCCGCCAGAGGTGATGGGGATTGGTCCAGTAGAAGCCATACCTAAGGTTTTAAAACAAGCTGGTTTGACACTCGATCAGATGGATTGGATTGAGTTAAACGAGGCTTTTGCAGCTCAGGCTTTAGCTGTGATGCGCCAGTTGGATTTAAATCCAGAAAAGGTGAATCCATTAGGCGGAGCGATCGCTCTTGGTCACCCCTTAGGAGCAACCGGGGCGATTCGTACGGCTACATTGGTGCATGGATTGCGCCGTACCGGAGCCAAGTACGGCATGGTGACCATGTGTATCGGTACGGGTATGGGCGCGGCTGGGATATTTGAGGCGCTCTAACGTATGAAGCTACGGTGGATTTATCGCATACCACCTAAGTGGCGAGCACGGGTACTGAGAGCTGGCTTCAACTTGCATCCAGGCTTTCGCAGCATGGGAGGCAAGGTGATCGAAGTCACTCCAGACCTGTCCGCCATGAAAATACGTCTCCCCTTGCATTGGCGGACACGTAATGCATTGGGATCTATATTTGGTGGGTCGTTATTTGGTGTCACTGATGGACCGCATCCTTTGTTATTGATGGTGAGTTTAGGCGAGGATGTGATTGTATGGGATAAGCAGGCTTCGATCCGCTTCCGACGACCAGCCTATTGCACGCTATATGCATGGTGTCGTGTTACGGCTGAAGACAAGGATCGTATACAAAGCGCTTTAGAAGAGCACCAAGAAGTCACCCATGATTTTGTTATATCTCTTGAAGATCAAGCCGGAGAGGTTTATGCCATCGTAGAAAGGACGTTATATATTGCGCATCGTCGGCACTATAGTCAAAAAAAGAAAGCCCAGAGCGAGCGCAAGCAAGAAGGTTAAGCGGAGTTCAAGAGTAAGGAGAGAGAGGATATGGAGAAAATTTGGCTGAAAAGCTACCCAGAAGATGTTCCAGAAACAATTAGTACCTCCGGTTATACCTCATTGGTAGACGTGCTAGAGCAAAGTTGCGAGCGTTTTGCCAAGCAAACTGCTTATGTGTCTTTAGGGCGTGAGATGAGTTATGCCGAGCTGAATCGCCAGAGTAGTTATTTTGCAAATTGGTTGCGTCTGCAAGGGTTTAAAAAAGGCGATGCTGTGCTATTGATGATGCCAAACATTTTGCAATATATGGTTTGTATGTTTGGTGTATTAAAAGCGGGTTGTGTGATGGTGAATTGCAATCCATTGTATAAACCGCGAGAGCTGGAATACCAGCTTAATGACTCTCAGGCTAAAGCTATTGTTGTGGCTGAGAACTTTGCTCATGTACTAGAAAAGGTTAAGCATCGTCCTTATTTACAAAGCGTAGTTGTTACAGGGGTTGGGGATTTATTAGGAGCAGTAAAGGGTGGGTTAACGAATTTTGTATTACGTCGTGTAAAAAAAGCCGTACCAAAATGGACGCTGCCTGGGCACGTGCGTTTAAAGCAGGCTTTACGCCTTGGCTCACGCCAGTCGTACCAGCCAGTCAATATTCAGCAAGACGATTTGGCTTTTTTGCAGTATACAGGGGGAACCACAGGGGTGCCCAAAAGCGCAATGCTTTCTCATGGCAATATGCTGGCTAATTTAATGCAGGCCTATACTTGGGTGCGCGAGGTGGTGCGCGATGGTAAGGAGTGTGTGATTACGGCATTGCCGCTCTATCATATTTTTGCTTTAACAGCGAACTGCATGCTTTTTATTAAGCTGGGCGCACGTAATGTCTTAATTCCTGATGCGCGAGATATCCCAGCACTCATTAAGACCATGAATAAAGAAAAAATGACGGGTTTCACGGGGGTGAACACGTTATTTAACGCGTTACTTAACCATCCTGATTTTGCTAAAGTGGATTTTTCATCATTGCGTTTGGTTTTAGGTGGCGGGATGGCGGTGCAGAAAGCGGTATCTGAGCGCTGGGAAAAAGTAACAGGGCTGCCACTGGTTCAAGCTTATGGTTTAACCGAAACCTCTCCTGCAGTAACAATCAATCCTTTTGATGGTCGGCATGTAGAGGGATCTATTGGTTTGCCATTACCTTCGACTGAACTCGTTATTCGTGATGATTCAGGACAAAATATGGGCGTGGGTGAAGTGGGTGAGATTTGCGTGCGTGGTCCTCAGGTGACTTCTGGTTACTGGCAAAAACCAGAGGAGACGGCACAGGTTTTTTATGCTGATGGTTTTTTACGCACAGGGGATATTGGTTATATCGATGCAAATGGTTTTGTATTCTTGGTAGATCGAAAAAAAGACATTATTTTAGTATCGGGCTTTAATGTCTACCCCAATGAAATCGAAGAGGTCGTCGCGATGCACCCAGGGGTGCAAGAGGTGGCGGCAGTAGGGGTTCCCGATGAGCGTACGGGTGAGGCGGTTAAATTATTTGTACAACGTAAGGATCCAAATTTGACGGAGCGAGAGTTGATTAAGTATTGTCGTCAACATTTGACCGGCTATAAAATTCCGCATTATGTGGAGTTTAGGGATGAGCTGCCTAAATCCAATGTGGGGAAGATCCTACGCAAAGCCCTGCGATAAAAATAAAACCATTAATAAAAAAGCCTCGTTCAAAAATGAACGAGGCTTTTTAGTGTATGGCGCGGCTGGCAAGATTCGAACTCACGACCCCTTGGTTCGTAGCCAAGTACTCTATCCAACTGAGCTACAGCCGCTAAAAGCGTTATTGTATCTTTGTTTTTTGTATTAAGCAATAACAAAGATGATAATCCTGTTTTGGTTAACAGAATTAAAATGTATGGCGCGGCTGGCAGGATTCGAACCCACGACCCCTTGGTTCGTAGCCAAGTACTCTATCCAACTGAGCTACAGCCGCTAAAAAATAAAATTCTATTAAAGATTTAAGTCGTTGTCAAGGATTGTTTAACAACGAGATCAAATAAATCAATAATAAGACGTAGGCAACCCTGTACTCTAACGTCTAAAAAGTTATTATAGCACTCTGAAGCAAAAAAGGGTGAAAAACAATTGCATATTGTCGATTATTTTTCGGCGAGCTCCATCTGTTCGCGATGATGGGGTTGAGAAAAATCGATAATAGGGCCCAGGGGAACAATCCCAGTGGGGTTGATCGTGGGGTGGCTAGCGTAATAATGGCGCTTAATGTGATCCATGTCGACTGTGGCAGCGATACCTGGCTGCTGGTATAAATCGCGCACATAGCCCCAGAGGTTGGGATAATCCACAAGCCGACGCAGGTTGCATTTAAAGTGGCTGTAATATACGGCATCAAAACGAACTAGAGTCGTAAAAAGCCGCCAGTCGGCTTCTGTGATTTGGTCGCCGCAGAGATAACGGTGTGCCTGCAGGCGCTGCTCCAGAAGATCTAAATGAGCGAATAGGGTCGTAACAGCTTTTTCATAAGCGTTTTGGGAGGTGGCAAAGCCTGCTTGATAGACGCCATTATTAATGGTTGTGTAGATCTGTTCATTGATAGCGTCGATGGTGGATTGTTGCGCTGCTGGGTAATAGTCATAATGATTTGG
>NZ_JASLIX010000006.1:0-22255 GCF_030152715.1 Paenalcaligenes sp. | reverse complement strand
CAAAGAAACGCTTGCTGCGCTTCAGCATACTGCCTCTATCGCCGGCCGTATGATGCTTAAGCGCGTCATGGGTAAAGCCAGTTTTGCTACGCTTCAAGACAGCAGCGGCCGTATTCAAATTTACCTAGACAAAAAAACTCTTGGCGAAGATCTCTACGAGCAGTTTAAAACCTGGGATATTGGTGATATCTTGGCGGTACGTGGTGAGGTCTTCAAAACCAATAAAGGCGAACTATCCATCAAAGCGCACGAGTTGCGTTTATTAGCTAAATCCTTACGCCCTTTACCAGATAAATTCCACGGTTTAGCCGACCAAGAATTACGCTATCGCCAGCGCTACGTGGATCTCATCATGAACGACGAGACCCGTCAAACCTTCTTAGCGCGTAGCAAAGCAATCAATAGTATTCGTCAGCATATGGTTGAAGCCGGCTTTCTAGAGGTAGAAACGCCAATGCTACACCCCATCCCTGGTGGCGCCGCCGCAAAACCGTTTGTCACGCACCACAATGCTTTAGATATGGAAATGTATCTACGCATTGCCCCTGAACTATACCTAAAGCGCCTTATTGTCGGTGGCTTTGAGCGGGTTTTTGAAATCAATCGTAATTTCCGCAACGAGGGTGTCAGCCCACGCCACAACCCTGAGTTCACGATGATGGAGTTCTACGCGGCGTATACGGATTATCACTGGCTCATGGATTTCACCGAGAACCTTATCCGTGCGGCGGCAGTAGCTGCTTGTGGCTCGGCTCACGTACAGTATCAGGGCGAGGCATTACGTCTGGACCAGCCTTTTGACCGCCTAACAATTGTAGAGGCTATCCAAAAATACTTCCCTGACTACACCACAGAACAACTTAACGATATGGACTTTTTACGTGCCGAGTTACGCCGTAAAAAAGTGGATATCGATGCTCCTGCCTTTATGCATGCGGGCATAGGCGCTTTACAGTTAGCGCTTTTTGAAGAAACCGCCGAAGCCAAGCTCTGGCACCCCACCTTTATTGTTGACTACCCGGTCGAGGTTTCCCCTTTAGCCCGTGCGTCCGATCACGACCCAGCCATCACCGAGCGTTTTGAGCTCTTTATTACTGGGCGCGAAATTGCTAACGGTTTTTCTGAGTTAAATGACCCCGAAGACCAAGCGGCGCGCTTTATGGCTCAAGTCGAAGCCAAGGACGCGGGTGATGAGGAAGCCATGTATTATGATGCTGACTACATTCGCGCCCTTGAATACGGCATGCCGCCCACTGGCGGTTGTGGTATTGGTATAGACCGTTTGGTTATGCTGTTAACAGATAGCGCTAGCATTCGAGATGTGATTTTATTCCCACATTTACGGCGCGCCGAATAACCCCCATAAAAAATCCCGCTTGCCGGTTAGCATAGCGGGATTTTTTTATAAGCTATGCAGCTCATCACTGCATATAGCTGACAATATCAAACCTATACCATAAACGATTCGCCGCAACCGCATGCGGCTTTTTCATTCGGATTTTTAAATTTAAATGTGGCGCTTAAGCCTTGGCGCACGAAGTCAATCTCTGTGCCATCCACAAAAGGCAAACTACGTGGATCCACGAAAACCTTGACGCCATGATCCTCAAAGATGTGATCATTCTCATTTGCTTGATCTACATAATCCACATCATAAGCCATTCCGGAACAGCCGGTTAAGCGTACACCCAAACGTAGTCCTAACCCCGAACCGCGTTTTTCGATGTGTTTATTGATGTGCTCGGCAGCTTGAGCCGTCAACGTAATAGACATATAACACCTCTTAATGTGTAAGACTGGCAGATTGCCATGCCATCAAAATCTGTTGGATAGCCTCCTCGGCTAACCATGTACAATGAAGCTTTACTGGGGGCAATGCTAAATATTCTGCGATCCCTTGCGCCGAATAATCCCCAAGCGCTTGTTGATTTAAACCAATCAGCTGTTCACATAAAACATCTGCTGTTGCTATGCATGCACCACAACCGTACATTTTAAAGCGTGCGGCATCAATACAATGTGTCTGCTCATCAACCAACACAGACAGCTGAAGTACAGCCCCTTGATCTAACGACCCAACCTGAGCCTGCAAATACCGATGCTGAGCTTGGGGTGCTAATTCACCTTGGAACGTTGGCTGCATAAAACGAGCCATAACACGATTTGAATAAGCCATCCGCTGTCCTTATGCCATCATGGTTGCCGAAGCATCGGGCTGCCATACGGGTGAGAGCGCACGTAAGCGCCGCACTTGAGTGATGATTTCCGTTAACGCCGCTTGCACCTGCTCTTCGGTCGTCTGTCTACCTAAGCTAATACGTAACGCACTATGTGCCAACTGTGGGTCGCGGCCAATAGCTTGCAGCACATATGATGGCTCTAAACTAGCCGAATTACATGCTGAACCGCTGGATAAAGCTAACCCTTGTAAAGCCATCATCAAGGCCTCGCCCTCGATACCCGCAAAACTAATATTTAGGTTATGTGGTACCCGTTTGGTCACGGAGCCATTTAAATAAATCTGCGGTAAGGCCTCCTGCAACCCCTGCCAAAGCTGCTGTTGCAAACGCTGGATACGCGCATATTCTTGCGGCTGTTCTTGGAGCATTAGCTCAAAAGCATAACCCATGGCGACAATTTGGTGTGTGGCCAAGGTCCCAGAGCGGAAACCCCTTTCGTGCCCCCCACCGTGGATTTGCGCCACTAACCGCACGCGCGGTTTACGTCGCACATACAAAGCACCGATTCCTTTTGGAGCGTAAATTTTATGCCCTGAGAAAGACATAAGGTCCACCTGCAGCGTATCGACAGCTACGTCCACTTTACCTACCGCCTGTGCCGCATCTACATGAAACAACACATCTAGCTCGGCACAAAGCTGCCCAATGGCCTCAATGTCTTGTGTCACACCAATTTCATTATTCACCGCCATCACAGATACTAAGATCGTATCAGGACGGATGGCTGCACGCAGCTGCTCTAAGGTAATTAACCCCTCTGGATCAACGGCTAAATATGTGACCTCAAAGCCCTGCGTTTCCAAATAAGCACACGTGTCCAAGACCGCTTTATGCTCGGTATTAACAGTAATGATGTGCTTGCCTTTATCTGCATACGCTAAAGCCGCCCCTTTAATGGCCAGATTATTGGATTCAGTGGCTCCCGAAGTCCAAACGATCTCGCGTGGGTGCGCGCCAATACCTTGCGCAATTTGTGCGCGAGCTTTTTCTACAGCTTCTTCCGCATCCCAACCATAGGCATGACTCGAAGATGCTGCATTGCCATAATGCGTCGTTAGCCACGGCATCATGCGCTCTAGTACTCGCGCATCGATCGGCGTGGTGGCCGCGTAATCAAGATAAATAGGGTATGAGGCCGACAAAATAAACTCCTCTGTTTAGCAAGTGGCTTGCTGAGTGCGAATAGGAGCCGATACGCTTTGGGTTTTTTGCTGTTGGCGTACAGAAGCCTCGAGCTGGCGCATCCGCTGTTGATCCACTAAATCCTGCAGCGAAACCGAGTCTAAATAATCCACCATTTTACGGCTTAATGTCGCCCAGAGCTCATGCGTCATACATTGAATACGATTTCCTTGCTCATCGACCTCGCAATCGCCCTTGCCGCCACATTTCGTTGCGTCCAAAGGCTCATCCACAGCAAAAATAATATCCGCCACGGTAATATGACGCGCCAAGCGAGCCAAGCTATATCCCCCCCCGGGACCCCGAGTGCTTTCCACCAGCTCATGACGACGCAAACGGCCAAACAACTGCTCTAAATACGACAAGGAAATGCTCTGGCGTTCACTGATCTTTGCCAAGGTAACCGGACCGCTTTGTTGGCGCAAGGCCAGATCAATCATTGCTGTTACAGCAAAACGTCCTTTTGTGGTTAAACGCATAATGATGTCCTTGAAATAGTTGGTAAATGGCCAATAGCCCAGCTATACCCGACCAATTTAGTCTAGTATAACAAATACCCACTTATTCTGTAAGGGATTGCGAGGGATTAGTCTGATTTACACAAAAAAAGTTCCTAGGACAATAAGGCTTGCTCCTTGAGCTGTCGTAACTGATCACGAACATGTGCCGCCGCCTCGAACTCTAGGTTCTTAGCATGATCCAGCATTTTTTTCTCTAATCGCTTCAGCTCGCGCGCTAGGGTTTTTTCGTCCTTGATCGCATCCAAGGAAAGCTGTGACAAGGCCTCGAGCTCAACCTGATGAGGTGCAATTACCCCGTCAATCATATCTCGCACAGCCTTGCTCACACCTCGGGCAGTAATCCCGTGCTCTTCGTTAAAACGTAGTTGCTTTTCTCGACGTCGCTCGGTTTCATCCATGGCTTTACGCATTGAATCCGTGATGCGATCCGCATATAAAATCGCATGACCATGCAAGTGACGTGCAGCGCGACCAATAGTTTGAATTAAGCTTCGCTCAGAACGTAAAAACCCCTCTTTGTCAGCATCTAAAATAGCAACCAATGAAACCTCTGGAATATCCAGTCCCTCGCGTAGCAGGTTAATCCCGACCAAGACATCAAACACACCCAAACGCAAATCACGAATAATCTCAACGCGCTCTACGGTATCAATATCCGAGTGCAAATAGCGAACCTTTACCCCATGCTCAGCTAAAAAAGCACTTAAATCCTCTGCCATTTGTTTCGTGAGCGTAGTAATTAACACCCGTTCTTGGCGCGCTACACGCAACGTGATTTCGCCAAACACATCATCGACCTGCGTGGTAGCAGGTCGCACTTCGACCACAGGATCGACCAAGCCGGTCGGTCGCACTACTTGCTCTACTACCTGATCCGCATGGGCTTGCTCATAAGCCGCTGGCGTCGCCGACACAAAAACGGTTTGTGGCATACGCTGCTCAAACTCATCCATTTTCAATGGACGGTTATCTAACGCCGACGGCAATCTAAAACCAAACTGCACCAGGGTTTCTTTACGTGAACGATCCCCTTTATACATGCCCCCAATTTGCCCTATCGTCACATGACTTTCATCAATAAACATAATGGCATTTTTGGGTAAATAATCAATTAAGGTCGGTGGCGGATCGCCTGCTTTCGCCCCAGATAAATGACGTGAGTAGTTTTCGATCCCTTTACAAAATCCCAATTCATACATCATTTCCAGATCAAAACGCGTACGTTGCTCTAAACGCTGTGCCTCAACCAACATACCCTGCGCGGTTAACTCTGCCAACCGTTCTTTTAATTCGAGCTTTATGGTCTCTATGGCGCGCAAAACGGTATCTCGTGGTGTCACAAAATGCGAACCGGGATAAACGGTAAAGCGTGGTAGCTCTTGCTGGACTTTTCCTGTTAACGGATCAAATAAAGCTAATGTTTCAATCTCATCATCAAAAAGGGTTACACGTAACGCTTGCTCCGCATTTTCCGCTGGGAAAATATCAATTACCTCGCCTCGTGCTCGGAACATCCCCCGCTCAAACTCGGTATCATTGCGCTCATACTGCATAGCAACTAAACGTGCTAATAGCTCTTGGCGACCAATTTCATCGCCCACACGTAAGGTCAACACCATCGCATGATAGTCTGCCGGATTTCCTATACCATAAATACAAGAAACCGAGCCAACAATGATGGTGTCTGGGCGCTCTAATAAGCTTTTAGTCGCGGATAAGCGCATTTGCTCAATATGCTCATTGATGGAAGAGTCTTTTTCTATAAATAAATCCCGTGACGGCACATATGCCTCGGGCTGATAATAATCATAATAGGAAACAAAATACTCCACCGCATTCTTAGGAAAAAACTCTCGCATTTCGGCATAGAGCTGTGCTGCTAAGGTTTTATTAGGAGCTAACACAATAGCAGGGCGCCCACTACGAGCAATCACATTTGCCATTGTGTACGTTTTTCCTGATCCCGTTACCCCTAATAAGGTCTGATACATTAAGCCATCGTCCAAGCCCTCTGTCAGCTGTGCTATCGCTGTAGGCTGGTCGCCAGCCGGCGGATAAGGCTGAAATAATTGAAAAGGACTATTCGGATATTGTACGAATTGCGGCGTAAAGGTTTGCATACTGACCCCACATTGATAGATACTGCTATTATCCCATTATTTTTCATTCATTCGCACCCATTGCATTTTTGTTATGACTTCCCTCTTTGACAGCGTGCCCCAAGCTCCACGCGATCCTATTCTTGGGTTAAACGAACAATTCAACACAGACCCTCGCCCGCATAAGGTTAATCTTGGGGTTGGCGTATACTATGATGCCCAAGGACGTATGCCCTTATTACCCGTAGTCGCTCAGGTCGAACAAGACCTTGCTGAACAATCTGCAGCGCGAGGCTATCTTCCCATCGACGGGATTCATAACTACAACCTAGGCGCACAACAGCTGCTTTTGGGCAGTACATCGAGCCCCCTCACAGAACAGCGTGCTGTAACGGTACAAAGTCTAGGAGGTACCGGCGCTCTGAAACTTGGTGCCGACTTTTTACAAAGCCTCTGCCCCAACGCTACCGTAGCTATTAGTAATCCCAGCTGGGAAAACCATCGGGCCCTATTTGAAAAAGCTGGCTTTACAGTCGTTGAGTACCCCTATTACGATGCCAATACTCGGGGTTTAGATTTTGAAGCCATGTGCTCTTTTTTAGAGCAACTACCCGACCAAAGCATTGTGGTCTTGCATGCCTGCTGTCATAACCCCACAGGCATTGACCCCACTGCTGAGCAATGGCAAGTGCTCGCCGAACTATTAGTTGCCAAGCAGCATATTCCTTTTATGGATATTGCTTATCAGGGCTTTGGCACCGGTCTAGCCGAGGACGCAGCCGCCGTACGTTTGCTCGCCGAACAAGGCATCCCCATGTTAGTAAGCTCCTCGTTTTCCAAATCATTTGCTTTATATGGTGAACGTGTCGGTGCATTAACTGTTATCACCACAGACGCCGCACAAAGCCCACGCGTATTAAGCCAGCTTAAGCGCCTAGCACGCACGAACTACTCAAATCCTCCTACTCACGGTGCTAAAATCGTCAGCACCGTTTTTGGGCAGCCTGAACGCTTCCAGCAGTGGACACAAGAGCTACAACACATGCGAGAGCGCATTCAGTCCATGCGCCAACAGCTTGTTATTAAACTCAAAGAACACGGTGTTGTACAAAACATGGACTTTATTTTGCAGCAAAAAGGCATGTTCTCTTATTCCGGTCTTAGCCAAGAACAAGTCCACACCTTACGCGACGAAGACGCGATCTATATTTTAGACACCGGCCGTATTTGTGTAGCAGCGCTCAATGCACATAATATAGACACTGTCGCCGCAGCTATTGCACGAGTTTTACGTTAAGCATAGAAAAATCGCCGGCTACGCCGGCTTTTTCTTGCTTTTTCTAAGTATTTAGTTAACAATTAAACTGTATAAAATATCAGTTTAATGGTCACGCTGTGAAACTAACCGCTCGTCAACAACAGATCTTCAATCTTATTCGCTCTGAAATCCAACGCACAGGGTTTCCACCAACGCGTGCCGAAATCGCCCAAACCTTTGGCTTTAAATCCGTCAATGCCGCAGAGGACCACCTTAAAGCCTTGGCGCGCAAGGGTGCGATTGAGCTGATCTCGGGTACCTCTCGCGGTATTCGTCTCTTAATTGATCCGCCCGCCTCGCCTTCCAGCTCCTCTATTTTGCCTATTATTGGGCGTGTAGCAGCCGGTAACCCTATTCTTGCCGCCGAGCACATCGAACGCGAAGTCGGTGTAGAGCCTGCTCTCTTTAGCCAAGCCCCAGACTATTTATTACGCGTACGTGGTTTAAGCATGCGCGATGCCGGCATTTTAGATGGTGATTTACTCGCCGTTAAAAAAGCTACTGACGCCCGCAATGGTCAAATTGTAGTAGCACGCCTAGGCGACGAGGTCACTGTCAAACGTTTACAGCGCACAGCTAACGGCTTAAATTTACTTCCTGAAAACCCCGACTACGAGCCCATTATTGTTCGAGCCTCTGATGATTTTTCCCTCGAGGGCATCGCAGTTGGTCTCATCCGCGACCAAAGCTTTAACTAAATAACCAAATAAAAAAAACCCTCATGCTACAACATAGAGCATGAGGGTCTTTTACGCCTTAAGACTATACAAAGCTTAGTGCTTCGTTAATCCCCCAGCTGTCTCTGTGCTGCTTTTCGCCGCTACGGCCTCTGCAGTAATGCGTGCGAGCTCCTCATCCGATAAAGGCGTTGGCATTTTTTCTAATGCGACCTCTAGCACTCGATCAATCCAGCGTACTGGGATAATTTCGAGCGTATTTTTCACATTATCAGGAATCTCAGCCAAATCCTTTACGTTTTGCTCAGGAATCATGACAGTTTTAATCCCACCACGTTGGGCTGCTAGTAGTTTCTCTTTCAAACCACCAATTTCAAGCACTTCCCCGCGTAAAGTGATCTCTCCTGTCATCGCCACATCAGCACGAATAGGAATACCGGTTAACGATGACACTATCGCTGTGGTAATCGCAATCCCTGCCGAAGGCCCGTCTTTAGGGGTAGCCCCATCAGGGAAGTGGACGTGCAAATCGCGCTTTTCGAAAATCGGACTTGCAATCCCCCACTGCTGGGCCCGTGAACGTACTACCGTACGTGCGGCTTCTACAGATTCCTTCATGACATCGCCAATAGAGCCTGTGCGTTGAATATTACCTTTACCGGGCATATCTGCAACTTCGATAGTGAGTAAATCCCCACCTACCTCTGTCCACGCCAACCCCGTTACCTGGCCCACCTTGTTTTCGGTCTCCGCTACACCAAAATCGTAGCGGCGTACCCCAAGGTAGTCATTCAGATTTTCACTGGTGACCACTAGCGCTTCAGCCTTGCTGCCTTTAGGTAGCAAGAGGAATTTATGCACGGCCTTACGGCAAATTTTACTAATCTCACGCTCTAAAGAACGCACCCCGGCTTCACGGGTGTAGTAACGGACAATATCCCGCACCGCGTCTTCGGTGATCTCCAACTCGTTGTCTTTGACCCCATTGTTTTTCATTAACTTTGGAATCAAGTGCTGAAAAGCGATGTTTACCTTTTCGTCCTCGGTGTAACCGGATAAACGAATCACTTCCATACGGTCTAATAAGGCCGGGGGAATATTTAAGGTGTTGCTGGTTGCAACAAACATCACATCCGATAAATCAAAATCCACTTCAAGATAATGGTCTTGAAAGGTGTGATTTTGCTCAGGATCTAGGACCTCGAGTAATGCAGAGGCAGGATCCCCACGGAAATCCGCTCCCATCTTGTCGATCTCATCCAACAAGAACAAGGGGTTACGCACACCAACCTTGCCCATATTTTGCAGGATTTTACCAGGCATAGAACCAATATAGGTACGGCGGTGCCCACGTATTTCGGCCTCATCACGTACACCACCTAAGGCCATACGCACGTATTTACGATTTGTCGCCTTAGCAATGGACTGCCCTAATGAGGTTTTACCCACCCCGGGTGGCCCAACCAAACATAAAATAGGGGCTTTCAGCTTAGAGACGCGCTGCTGTACTGCCAAGTATTCAATAATGCGCTCTTTGACTTTCTCCAAACCATAATGATCGGCATCCAGTACTTTTTGCGCATTTTCTAACGAATTATTAATGCGGCTGCGTTTGCGCCATGGCAACCCCACCAAGGTGTCCAAATAGTTGCGCACCACGGTGGCTTCAGCCGACATGGGCGACATCATCTTTAGCTTCTTTAGCTCCGCTTCTGCTTTTTTCTGAGCATCTTTAGGCAGCTTCGCTTCCTCGATACGCTGCTCAAGCTCTTCGATCTCTGCACCGTCCTCGCCTTCGCCCAATTCCTTTTGAATTGCCTTCACTTGCTCATTCAAATAGTAATCGCGCTGGCTCTTTTCCATTTGTTTTTTCACACGGCCACGGATCCGCTTTTCGACTTGCAAAATATCGATTTCGGTTTCTAGCTGTGTTAATAATGCTTCAAGACGGTCCACCACCGCTACCGACTCAAGCATGGACTGTTTTTGCTCAAGTTTTAACGGAAGATGTGCGGCAACGGTATCGGCCAATCGACCAGCTTCGTCAATTGCACTTAAAGAAGTCAGAATTTCCTGCGGGATTTTTTTATTGAGTTTAACGTACTGCTCGAACTGCGCCACCACAGCACGACGCAAAGCCTCGGCTTCGGCGAGCTCATCAGTTGTGCTTTCTACAGCTACCGCAAAGCCGCTAAAGTGGGTTTCGTTATCTACAACCTGTTCAATTTTGGCGCGCTCAACCCCCTCGACAAGGACTTTAACTGTGCCATCGGGGAGCTTAAGCATTTGTAGAATCGTTGCCGCACAGCCGATTTCATACATATCGTCGGCGGTGGGCTCGTCTTTGCTAGCCGTTTTTTGCGCCACCAACAAAATGGTGTTGCCTGACTCCATCGCTAGTTCTAATGCTTTAATGGAGCGTGGACGTCCAACAAATAAAGGAATCACCATATGCGGAAACACCACGACATCGCGCAACGGCAACAGTGGCAATTCCTTGGATTCCATAGTTAAAATCTGGCTTGCAGACATAGTAATTTCCTTTTAATTACCTACAGACCACAAGGGGAAGCAAGATAGCTTCCCCCGTGGTTCTAGCTTCTGACTTACAGATTGTGGCAAATCGGATAATTTCAAGTATCAAAAGGTACCGAATGATGCGTATCCAGTCAGACTACGCCACCGCATTTTGATCGGATGCGGTTTGGCCTGAGGTTTGATAGACCAAAACGGGCTTGTCTTTGCCCTCTACGGCGTCTTTAGTCAAGATGACCTTGCTCACATTTTGTAAAGACGGTAGGTCATACATGGTGTCTAATAGTGATTTTTCAACAATGGAGCGCAAACCACGTGCGCCCGTGCGACGTTTAATCGCTGCTTGCGCAATGCTTTGTAGTGCGGCGTCCTCGACCTCTAGCTCCACGCCTTCGATTTCGAAAAGCTTTTGGAATTGTTTAATTAAGGCGTTACGAGGCTCCGTTAAAATACGAATCAACGCTTCTTCATCCAGCTCTTGTAAGGTAGTGACAACAGGCAAGCGCCCGACCAGCTCTGGAATCAAGCCAAATTTAATCAAATCCTCGGGCTCGACCTCGGCGAAAAGCTCTCCCACCCCACGCTCGCTTTTTACACTGACTTTTGCACCAAAGCCAATGCCGGATTTTTCCGTGCGATTTTGAATCACTTTTTCCAGACCATCAAACGCACCACCGACAATAAATAAGATATTGGTGGTATCGACTTGAATAAAATCTTGGTTAGGGTGTTTACGCCCCCCTTGTGGCGGTACCGAAGCCACTGTGCCTTCGATAATTTTTAATAAAGCTTGTTGTACGCCTTCTCCAGAGACATCACGGGTAATAGAAGGGTTATCTGCTTTACGAGAAATTTTATCAATTTCGTCAATGTAAATAATGGCACGTTGTGCTTTTTCTACATCGTAATCACATGATTGCAAGAGCTTTTGGACGATATTTTCCACGTCCTCGCCCACATAACCGGCTTCGGTTAGGGTGGTAGCATCTGCCATCACGAATGGTACTTTTAGCATACGCGCTAAGGTTTGAGCTAACAGTGTTTTGCCTGAACCCGTGGGCCCAATCAGCAAAATATTACTTTTGGATAGCTCTACATCACCAGCGGCACTTGTATGCTGAATACGTTTATAGTTGTTGTAAACCGCCACAGCCAGATTACGTTTTGGTTGATCTTGACCAATAACATAATCATCTAAGAAGTGTTTGATTTCTTGCGGCTTGGGTAACTGCGTACCGAGTAATTCTGCCGTGCTCTGCTCTTGTTTGTCCTCTAGGATCATCTCATTGCAGAGGCTAATGCACTCATTACAAATGTAGACTTCGCCAGGACCTGAAATAAGCTTTGCTACTTCGCTTTGTGTTTTATTACAAAAAGAGCAGTGTAGGGCTTTATCGTCGGCCGAATGTTTGTCGGACATAAGAATATACAGTCAAAAAGTGCGGAAAACCGCAAATGGCATGGGCATAGCGGCGCTTGTTATCGCGCCGCTGCTAATTAATTATCGTCAGAACGATGTGTTAGTACCTGATCTATCAGACCATAGCTAACCGCCTCTTGGGCATCCATGAAACGGTCTCGCTCTGTGTCTAAGGCAATCTGCTCTATGCTTTGACCCGTATTGTCGGCCAAAATTGCATTCAGGCGCTCACGCAAGCTTAGAATTTCCTTGGCTTGAATCTGGATATCCGTCGCTTGACCTTGGGCTCCGCCCGATGGCTGGTGAATCATAATACGCGAGTTAGGCAGAGCAAAACGCTTTTCTTTTTTACCAGCGGCTAAAAGAAAGGCCCCCATGCTAGCTGCCATGCCCGTGCATAATGTCGACACATCGGGTTTCACAAACTGCATCGTATCGTAGATAGCCATACCCGCATACACCGACCCACCAGGCGAGTTGATATATAACGAAATATCTTTATCTGGGTTTTCCGACTCTAGGAACAACAACTGCGCCACAATTAAGTTTGCGGAGTGGTCATTAACCGGCCCAACCAAAAAGATAATGCGTTCACGCAATAAGCGTGAGTAAATATCATAAGAACGCTCTCCGCGGCCAGACTGCTCCACCACAATAGGCACATAGCCCAGCCCCGTAGGGGTCACGGACTGCCCACCGTACATGGAAGCATAGAAGTCGATAAAACGAGACGACATTAGTTATTTCCCATTAGTTGCTCAAACGCGACGTCTTCATCGGTAACTTTAGCTTGGGATACAACATGTTCGACCACGTTGTCTTCCAATACGATCGCTTCGATTTCTGCACGACGTTGGGCGTCTGATAAGTAGTAGCTGATCACCTGTTCAGGCTGCTCGTAGTTTTGAGCAAACTCCTCGATGCGAGCACGTACTTGCTCGGGCGTCGCTTTTAAGTCGGCTTGCTGTACGAGCTCGGAAAGCAACAGACCCAAACGTACACGACGCTCGGCTTCGTCTTTGAAGATTTCCTCGGGAATAGGCATGGAGTCAGCATTAGGTAAACCACGTTGCTGAAGCTCCTGACGTGCCATCGCTACACGATTCTGAACTTCGTTATCTACCAGCGCTTTAGGAATATCAAATTCAGAGGCTTTTAATAAAGCATCCATCACGCTGGCTTTGGTGCGAGCTTGAACACGAGCCTTGGCCTCACGTTCAATGTTAGCACGTACGTCTGCCAACAAGGCATCGATATCGCCTTCGGCTTGCCCTAGCTGCTTAGCAAACTCATCGTTTAGCTCAGGCAAAATAGGCTCAGCGACCTCGGTGATTTTAATTGTGAATTCGGCTGTTTTGCCAGCGACCTCGGTGCCAGCATAGTCTTCGGGGAAGGTTAAGGGGAAGGTTTTTTCTTCACCTGCTTTCATACCCTTAGCGGCTTCCTCGAATTCGGGCAACATACGCCCCTGACCTAAAACAAAAGAGAAGGCTTCAGCCGAACCGCCTTCAAAGGCCTCACCATCAATCTTACCAGTGAAGTCAAGTGTGACGCGATCATCGTCTTGAGCCGCACGATCTTCACGTGCTTCGTAGTTAGCACGCTGCTTACGTAAAATATCGATAGTACGATCGACTTCCGCATCGCCAACATTGACGTTGCTACGAGTGACCTCTAGCTCTGCTAGGTTAGGCAGAGTGATTTCAGGATAGACCTCGAAGGTGGCTGTAAAAGCCATGGTGCCCTCGGCGGCGTCCTCTTTGGGTTCAATCGATGGTACACCCGCTACACGCAATCCGCTTTTTTCAATGGCTTCATCGAGCGCTTTGCCCAATTCATTGTTGATGGCTTCGTAACGAATGCTAGGACCGTGGCTGCGCTCTACAATAGATAGAGGGGCTTTTCCGGGGCGAAAACCCTGGATCTTGGCGGTACGCGCCACACGTTTAAGTTGCGCTTGGACTTCTTTTTCGACATCGGCCGTGGATACGACGACATCGATTCGGCGCTCCAAACCGGACAGAATTTCAACCTCGGGCTGCATTAGAGACCTATATAAATAAGTGGTTTAACAAAAAACACATATTTTACCGGAAATCCATTCAAAACATAACCGCCAAAGCCAGCAAGCTAAGCCAAATGGGGGTAAATATGCATAAAAAACAAGACTAAGACGCTATTTATACCACTCATTGTGCCATTTTGGGGATTTTTCCGCTGTTAAACCGCGCTTTTAACAAGGCTTTGATCTTGAACCAAATACGCTCAGCCCCTTTTTCACTCTTTTAAAAAAAAGACTGGACAAACAAAAAAGACCGGGCTATAGTTACGTCTTTGGTCATTTGCACAGGCAAAATACCTACTACGCAGAAAAACTTTACATTTTATTTTTTTTGCGTTACTATTTATTTTTATTTGCGAACGTGGCGGAATTGGTAGACGCACCAGATTTAGGTTCTGGCGCCGAGAGGTGTGAGAGTTCGAGTCTCTCCGTTCGCACCAAATACTGAAAGCCGTTGATTTTATGGGAATACAATCCTTTAAAATCAACGGCTTTTTTGTTATTACTGCCATTGCGCTATTGTACGCTTTTCTAGCATCTCACGAAATTGTTGTGTGCTTTTTGGCAGGAGCGCGCCCGTATCCCATTCCAAAATTACCCCATACTGACGCACCGCATCCAGTTGATCGATTTTCCCTTCCTGATACCAACGAGCTACCTCTGTTGGATCAGCGCGCATCCACGCCACTCGCTGCGCTCGAATCTGCTCGCGTAACTGCTCGGTAGCGGGCATGTCTAATTCATAAGCACAAATCTCTGGATCTACTGCATGAATCACCACGCCATAATCTTTAGCCGCGCGCTCTATCGATACATACTCATCAATTACGTCCTCTAAAACTAAAGACGGGTCACGCTCAAGCGGATCACCAAAACCGCCCCCACCTGCTGTAGGTCGGCTAAATATATCCCCTGATTCAATGGGCATATCAGAGAAAACAGAACCTAACCACTCAGGCTTACCCGTCTTAGCGCGAGTCAATGTTAATCCATGCGGCATCGACGGCAATCCACCGTTTATCCCCCATACGACAGCGCGCTCTCGATCACAAATATATGAAATCACCGGGTCTTGTGCATCGCGCATTATTGAAGTTTTCACAACCCCTAACCCGCCTCGCCATTTTCCAGGCCCAGCCGAGTCAGTCTGTATTTGAAATGCGGTGGTTAAAATGGGGTTGGCACGCTCCTGGCCTTCTACCGGCTGCGACATTAAACCCACTCCAAAAGAAGCCGTAGTGACATTTGCCCCGTCTTTACCATTACGCCCGCCCCAACCCCCTGGCAACCAATCATAAAACATAAAAATGGGTTTTTCTTTATGGCGTAAGTCACGCCCACCCGTTAATAGGTATTCCAAATTAAAAGCACAAGCCGTAGCTCGTTCTGGCATGATCTGCGACCAAATTTCATAAATCGCGTTCATGATTTTTTCAAAAGGCATTAAAAACCCTGTGACGGCGACAGGCCAACGCGCATCGACAATACTATTTTCAGGCGCTATCACCTCAAACACGCGATAAAAGCCGCTATTTAGGGGCAAGTCAGGAAAAAAGGTTTTCATCCCAGCCACCACAGCAGAAAAAGTCGAGCCAAAGGCCGAGTTATAAATGGAACCAATGGTCGGATGGCTACCACTAAAATCATAAATGGCACGATCGCCTTGAATGGTGAGCTTCACTTTAATAGGAATCATGCCCTCCCCCGACAACGGATCACAATCAATAAAATCTTGTGTCTCCCACTCACCATCCGGTAAAGCCGCCAATCGCTGTCGGACTGCTTTTTCTACGTAGTCTTGGACGGCACCCATGCCCTCGATCACCGTCTCAACGCCATACTTCTCACTTAAACGAATCATTTCACGCTCGCAAACCTGAGTTGCCTGAGCTTGCGCATGAATGTCCCCAATAATCGAAGCCGGATCACGAGTATTCGAAGCAATGAGCTGTGCCACATCTTTACAAAACTGCCCTTTAGCAAATAACCGCACTGGTGTAATACGTAGCCCCTCTTTAAACATCTCCCTTGCTGTCACATCAAATGAACCAGGAACACTTCCCCCTACGTCCGACCAATGCCCATTTGACTGACTAAAACCCAATAACGTGTCTTGTACAAAGATAGGCCGAATCAAACGCACATCATTAAAATGGGTACCGCCTGCATAGGGATCGTTAATTGCGTACACATCTCCAGGATGAATATCTTTTTCAAAGGCTTCAATCACGGCCTTACATGTGAAATGCAGCGTGCCTACATGTACCGCAATATCTTGATTTCCCTGAGCCACTGAGTTTCCCTGCGCATCATGTAAACCACTCGAAAAATCTCGGTTATAGATAACAAAGGAATAGCAGGTGCGCAAAATCTGCTCAGCCATTTGATCCACACTCGTAATAAACGAGTTTTTCAACACCTCAAAAGTTACCGGATCAAGCGATTTACGTGGTGGTTGCGTCGTCATTACACACCCCTTTTTATAAACGGATAATAATGTTGAGATAAGTATCAATTTCGGCACGACTCTGCGGTGGAACCACAACCGTCGAGTCTAGCTGCTCAATCACAGCAGGGCCATCTAGCACTAGCCCTGCTGGCAAATCAGAACGATGATAAACAGGGGTTTCCACTGCACCCACATCAGAAAACCACACCTGACGCTGATATATTGGCTCGGGTATGCGTCCCGTTGGCTCATGCTCTGGCAACTGAGCCTGCGGTACTAAACCCACCGCTTTGAGATTTAATCTAAATAAACTGACCGGAGCATCCTCCCGTTTATAGTTATATTCCCGTAAATGCTCTTGATTAAAAATAGCTATTAGCTCTGTTAGGTCGGTCACAGGCCGTGGGGCCGGTATGGCTAAAGAACGCCATTGTCCTTGATACATCATGTCTATTGTGCGCTCTAATACCATCTGCTCATGGGCCACCCCTTCGTGCGCCAAATGCTCGATAGCGGTTTGCTCTAAGCGCGTAAAAGCCGCCTCTAGCTCTTGTATATCTACCTCGCTGGCTTCTTTGATATAGCTTTCAGAAAAATCATGTTGTACATTCACCAGCAAGCAGCCTAAAGCAGAAGCCACTCCTGGGTTAGGGGGAACAATCACCGCGGGAATAGATAGCTCCCGCGCAATAGCGACCCCATGTAGTGCCCCCGCGCCACCAAACGACACCAAGGCAAAGTCTCGCGGGTCATAACCTCGGCTGATCGACAGTAACCGAACGGCATCTGCCATATTGGCATTTGCCACATCAATAATAGCTTGAGCGGCCTCCTGCACGGATAAGCCAAAAGGCGTGGCTACTCCTGCTTGCACCGCCTCAAACGCTAGCTCTGGCTGTAAGGTCACCTGCCCGCCAGCTAACCGAGTCCCTAATCGGCCTAAAACCACATTGGCATCGGTATTCGTTGGCTGTGTATTACCATTGCCATAACAAGCCGGCCCTGGATTTGCTCCAGCAGACTGTGGGCCGTTACGTAAAGAACCGACCTCATCTCGCCACGCTAACGACCCACCTCCTGCGCCAATGGTTAATACCTCAATACTGGAAAAACGAATGGGATAACCAAACTCAATAAACCAGTCATTGGTAATCCGCGACTGCCCGTCATAAGCCAATGACACATCCGTTGAGGTCCCTCCCATATCCAGCCCAATAGAGTTTTTAAAACCACACAACATCGCTATATGACGACTTGCAATCGCTCCCGCTGCAATGCCGGAACCAGCCAACCGCGCTGAATACTGCTCTACCGCATCGGTGGTCATCACACCACCACCACTATGCAGCAGCAACAAATCACTCTCGTAGCCACGACGCTTGAGCTCTTGACCTAACTGTTTGGTATAGCTAACTACAACCGGACTTAATGCCGCATTCATCACCGTTGTAGAAAAGCGCTCATGCTCAAAAATCTCAGGCATCACCTCAGAAGAAATAGACACGGGCACTTCAGGCAGCACTTCTTGTAAAATGGCACGCATGGCGCGTTCATTTTCTGGATTCATATACGCATTCATAAAACAAACCGCGATGGCTTCTACACCTCTACGTTTCAGAATGCGAGCCACCTGACGCGCTTGCTCTTTATCCAAAGGCGTGACCACCTGCCCCTGCGCGTCAATACGTTCAGTCACGGTGAGTCGATCACGACGCGGCACATGCGGCGGAGCCACATCCTTATAAATATCCCAAAGATCCTCTTTATTGGCTCGTCGAATCTCTATCACATCCCTAAAGCCTTCGGTACAAATCATGGCGGTTCGCGGCAAGCGACGAGTAATTAACGCATTCGTCGCTACCGTCGTACCATGAGAAAATAACGACACGCGACTTAGGTCTGCGCCAACCTTATCGACAGCGTCCAAAATGCCCTCGATAGGATTCGTCGTCGAAGAAGTTTTTTCGATGGTAATCGCTCCCGTGTGTTCATCCATGACACAAATATCTGTAAAGGTTCCACCTACATCCACCGCCACTCGAATATGTCTCATCCCAAACTCCTCATTGCTTAAGACAACAGCTGCCCCTACCCATTTAAAGGCATATCTAAAAAAGCGAAACGCCACTAGTGATTGGTTTTTACAATAAATTGACGGTGACTTTGCTCGCGCTGCTGTGCTTGCTCGCGATAATATGCCCTCGCCTCTGTGGGAGTACGCCCAAAATAATTTTTATAAAGCTGACTAAATGACGCAGGACTCGTAAATCCCCACTCATACGCAATCTCAGCAATCGTTCGGTTGTCTCGATTTTGCTGAAGGGTCGAGTTCGCCATCAATAAGCGCTGCTCCTGTAACCAGCTCCCTACGGTTTGCCCACGCGCACGAAATAACGCATGTAAATAGCGCACAGAGATCCCGCACGCTGCCGCTACATCATGAGGGCGAATGGCTCGTCTTAAGTGATCACGAATATACTTTTCTGCTCTGGCTAAATGAGCCGCCTGCACCGAGCTAAGATTAGACTGTTGCGGCGTCACATCCGCTAAGGCCAACACCAACAAATCCACTAAATGATTGCCAATGGTTTGCTTAGCTAAACCATCCATATGACTTAGTCGGTGCGATAGCAAACGTACCATTTCTACCATCAACTCACCGGCACCAGCACGCGCATCAAACGCCAACGAAACCAGTTTTTGTGGAAAACTAATGCGACTTCCCAAAACCGCCGCAGGGATTTTTAAAACCCACAACCGATTTGCCTGGGTATAACTCAAACGATAAGGCTCATGGCTACGTTGCAAAATAAATGCACCCGGCTCACAACCCACATCACGATTCCCCTGAGTGAAATCAATAGGCTGCTTATCTGGTATAGTGACCAAATAGTTTTCTTCGTGCTCATGGCGCAAATGTTCATCTTTTCGCTGATATAATAATCCGTCCGAATCAAGCCGAGACAAAGAAATCGGCCCCAGGTCCCAGGCACATAAATGCCCCTGAAACTGTGTTTCGGTATTAAAATCCACGCTTAAAGAAAAGTAGGTTTTTGTAACGACCTGCTCCCAATAGCTTTTACGCCGATGGGGCTGCTCGTTGATGGTTGTATAGTGAGTCTGCATCACTATCCTCCCTGGTTAAACAATGCTCCGGCACGACTGTCCTTTAGGATCTATTTCTGCCCGCATTGATAGCTGTCTCCGTTACTACCTTGTTCTTATCGTTGATTCCATTCTAGTAACCCGCTTAATCCCTTACAAGTCAATACTTTATAGAGAGCGCATAAAAGCTTACGCTTATGCGCAATATTAGGGAAATCAATTAGTTAATGATTTTTATATGACAGCCTCCCAACAAAACACCCATGATTACCCGTCTGCTAACCATAAGTGTGATGGAGTAAATTCAATCCATAACTGCCTTTATACAGAGGCGGCTCAAGAACTACGCACCGTTCGCGATTTACTACGTTGGTCACTCAGTCAATTTCAACGTCATCAACTAATTTTTGGCCACGGTAGCGATAACGCCTGGGACGAAGCCATTTATTTGATTTTGCATGGCCTACATCTACCCTTAGATCAGTTAGAGCCCTTTTTGGATGCACGTCTTACTTTTAGTGAACGTCAACAGGTCATCCAATTGATCCGCCGTCGTTGTGAAGAGCGCTTACCCGCGGCCTACATAACAGGAGAAGCCTGGTTACAAGGTTTTCGCTTTAAAGTTAGTCCCGATTGCATTATTCCACGCTCCCCCATTGCTGAGCTTCTTAGCACCCAGCTCTCACCGTGGGTTGAAGACCCTTTTGCGATTCGCTCTGTGTTAGATGTCTGCACTGGTTCAGGTTGCTTGGCCATTTTAGCGGCCTATGCCTTCCCAGAAGCTCACGTCGATGGGGTGGATATATCCCCTGCCGCCTTAGCCATCGCCAAAGAAAACATCGAGGATCATGGTCTCACGGAGCGCGTTTGCGCCTTACAAAGTGATTTATACGAAGCCGTAGCAAATAAAAGCTATGACATCATTATCTCGAACCCACCCTACGTGAACGAGCAATCCATGCAGCAATTACCGGCTGAGTATCAGCATGAGCCGCGTTTAGCCTTGGCTGGTGGAGAAGATGGTATGGATTTGGTTCGCACCATTGTGAAACAAGCTGCGCTCCATCTCAATGATGGAGGCGTTCTGATTCTGGAAATCGGGCATGAATACGACCATTTTTGCGCTGCTTTTCCCGACTTAGCCCCTATTTGGTTAAGCACCGCAACTGCTGACGATCAAATTCTGCTTCTAGACAAAACACAGCTTTTATCTTTGCTTTAATAGAGGAATATCCGTGATTCGAGCCACGCAACTTAGCTTACGCCGGGGCGTCAAAACCCTGTTGGAACAAACCGATTTCGTTATTAATCCAAACGAACGCGTTGGTGTGGTAGGCAAAAATGGCGCCGGCAAGACCACATTATTTGCCCTCTTGCAACAGCAAATCGACCCCGATAGCGGCTCGCTGTCTCTACCACCTAGCTGGCGCATTGCAGCCGTAGAGCAAATGATCCCCGATCTACAGCGCCCAGCTCGCGAATTTGTTATAGATGGGGATCAACACCTACGTCAGCTTCAAGCACAACGCGCCCAAACCCCTGACTCTGAGGGTGAACGCATTGCCCAGCTCGAAGCGGAGCTTATCGAGGCCGATGCGTGGAGTGCTCATGCTCGAGCCGAACAGCTGCTCGCTGGCTTAGGCTTTCGTCCCGACCAATGGCTACTACCTGTGGCTCAGTTTTCGGGGGGGTGGCAAATGCGATTGGCATTGGCTCGAGCGCTGATGGCTCCTTCGGATTTACTCTTATTGGACGAACCCACCAACCACCTTGATTTAGACGCCATGATATGGCTGGAGCGCTGGCTACAAAGCTATGCGGGCACTGTGCTTGTTATCTCTCACGATACCGAGTTTTTAGATGCTATTAGTACTCACATTCTCCACTTTGAGCAAAAACAACTGATTAAATATCGGGGTAACTACACTCAATTCCTTTCCCAACGCGCCGAACGTTTACGTCAGGACCAGCTGGCCTGGGAAAAACAACAGCGTGAGGTCGCTCATCTCCAAGCCTTTATTGATCGCTTTAAAGCCAAAGCCACCAAAGCCAAACAAGCCCAAAGTCGCGTAAAAGCCTTAGCTCGTATGCAGGAACTGGCTCCCGTACGCTTAGATAGTCGTATCCAGTTTACGCTGCCAACCCCTGAGCACATGCCAGACCCTTTGCTCCGTTTAGTCGAAACGGACCTGGGCTATACCCACCCCTCTGTGAGCACTATTCTCCAAAAAGTCACCGTTGATATACGCAGCGGCAGTCGCATTGGCGTACTCGGTATGAACGGAGCCGGTAAAAGTACCTTGATCAAAACCCTAGCAGGCGAGCTCAAACCTTTAACCGGAGAACTCATTCCCTCCGCACGTTTAACCATTGGTTATTTTGCTCAGCATCAACTTGATATGATTGATGCCAGGCTTAGCCCTATTCAGCACTTACAACGCATTGCCCCCGATATGCGTGAACAAGAACTACGTAATTACTTAGGACGCTTTGCTTTTAGTGGAGACATGGCCACCGACACAACCGCTGGCTTTTCTGGTGGAGAAAAAGCCCGCCTCGCTTTAGCGCTTATTGTCTGGCATAAACCAAACTTGCTGTTATTAGACGAGCCGACCAACCACTTAGATGTAGAAACCCGTGAAGCACT
>NZ_JASLIX010000131.1:0-3144 GCF_030152715.1 Paenalcaligenes sp. | reverse complement strand
GAGGCCATAAACCACAGCAGCACTAGAGCAATAGGCAGCGCAGCCCAAATAGTTTTACGATTCATATTTTTCATAATGCATTACCTAGTAGATCAGTCCTTGCTCTTTCGCTTCGTTAACTTGTTTCTCAGCCTGGGAAGGGTCCCATTGAGGATTAGAAATAGTCAAACGATAAAGCGCCAGTGGATCTTGTAGCTCGGTACACTGCTTTTTCTCGCATGCATAAAGACTATCTGGCTCTATTTTAACTATGGTCATCGGAAGCCCGGTTTTGTCCAACGTTGCGGTATCAAAACGCTGATCACCACGAATCCAATACCAGCCTTTTTTTAGCTTTTCAATACTTTCTAGGTGCATCTCATAAGGCCACGAAACTAAAGCCTTACCATTTTTTTCTCCAGTTACCTCTACCAATGTTGAAATTGGCATCGTTATGCCACGTTGTAAAACACGTGCGTATTCAGACAATCCTGAAAAATCATTTCTCACATTTCGGTAGATATGCTCATGTAAATTATTCCCCTCTGATAGATTTTTTTCTAATAAAAGCTGATATTGCCTTAGTCTACTTTGCTCATTGCTGGCGTTCTCACGTAACTGCCTTTCTATCTTTTGTTTTTCTGCACGCGCTTGAGCCTGTTGACGCATTTGCTTGAGACGCTCCTCTTCCTCTAAACGCCTGCGTTCACGCTCTTGTTCGCGCTCAAGCTCTTGCTGAGCTTTAGCCTCACGCTCAAATAAATAATTACTAGCCCCTTGCATATTATATGTCCACGGGCCATAGGGCGAGCGATAAGAATTTCGTGAGCGCCTTGCATCGATCTCGTAGAGCACACCATTTAAATAGCGATTAGCCAAACCATTCTCCGGATCATCCGCAAAGCGTATAGAAACTCGATTTAAGTGCTCCGAATTAAATACACGAGGAATATAGCTCACCGCACTATCAATTTGCTGGGCAATATCATTGGCCTGTTTAAAGGATTCGGTACTACCTGTTAAAACATGAAGCTCATCAGGTATACGCCACAGCCCCAGCCCATCATGATTTTGTATACGAGCTGGTACTAAGTAATGACTTTGCAACTTTTCGTCAGAGCCTACAGAAAACCAATAATTAGAGCCACCCCCATAGACAATCGCATCAGGGTGTAAGTGCCCCACATCGGAAATAAAAGGAATTCCATTCACCGCATATACATCTATAGCTCTGGTCAAGGCCGCCCCATCTGATCGCATGAGCTGCAAGGTTCCCTGACCTTGTAAATAGCCCTCCTGGGTACATGTGAGCTTGTTGGAAACTAACTGTATGTACTCATCCTGAGTACCGAAGTTAAAAGCACTATACAACACACAACCATTTTGATCTTTACGCGTTGAAAGCCCACTGATCAACTCTTTACGTTGCTCTTCTGTAGGAGGCGCCCACCGTCCAACGGCAAAGGCACTTAAAGGTGTAAACAAAGCTGTCTGTTTTTGCTCATCTACAGATAGCTCAGTTATATCGGTCTTATCTTCAGCCTGCGCTAGGCCTTTTGATTCACTTGGCTCTTTTGGCTTTTCTTCAGTTTTTGCAGATTCTGCAATAATAAGTTCAGGTGCATTTGCTTTTACCGCTGATGCCGCCTCAATATTTTTATCCTTTTTAGCTATTTGAACCTCTTCTTGCTGCTGCGTATCCCCATTTTTTGTCTTATTGTCTTTGGCAGATATTACAGCCTCTGGTTTTGTTTGTTCTGGCTCAAACAAACTATACGCCCACTGCGTACTGGCCTTAGCTTGGCCTTCAGCTATCTGCTTTCCTGTAGCATCAAAAAAAGTCCAGTCAAAGAGTGATGCTTGGGGACACTGCGCCGCAAATAAGCCGCCTAACTTGGGTAATAACTGAGCAAAACCGTCTAGACTGGCTTGTGGGCCACCAACTACTCGAGCTTTAAGCCTCTGTTGGCACCAATTGGATTGTGTATAACCATCTAAAAAAATTTCAATATCATCTTTTTGAGAAAAAGCGAGACGATACGTATCCTGTGCTGATGCGTTTGCTACCGTTAAAGCAGACGCAACCAGCACATAGAGTGCTTTGTATTTCATTGTGACTTATCCTATTTGCCAAGCACCATCTGCGCCTTGGCACGCATCAATGGTTTTACTTTCATTACCTTTAGTCGTTTGCAAATCGTATTGCATAGTGCGGCATGTTGTTTGCACAGCCACTTTATCTGACACAGCTTGTTTAGGTTCGAAAGTATCCAGATCAAAACCCTGAGTATTAGCCTGAGCGACTGAAATAGTGTCTAAGTCGGTGCCCTGTTGCTCTACCTTTGCCTTATTACTAGCGGTCTGTACGGGTTGAACTAATGGAGCATGTACATAACCGACCACAGTTCCCTTGCGCCCTACGGCAATCCAGTTATTTTTTGTTTTACCTAAGGCCGTAAAGCTTTGGCCTGCCAAAAACCCACCAACCTTCTCATCTGACGTACTTGGCCCAGCACGTAAGTTCACTGATTTAACCGCTTCGTAGGGAGCATTTAGAGCCGTTAATTCATTTACTTTTTGAATAGTTGGAGCTCGTTTTACGGTTGTCTCTTGCGTCACCGTTTTGCTAGATACTGGGCGTATAACAGCGGATGCACCGCTATGATCTGATGTCCAATTTACCGTTGCTCCCGTTTGTAGTGCCTCGTGTGTACTTGCAGCCAAAGCTTGACGATCTTTCTCATCAAGATTAGATCCAATCCAATTACCTAAAGCGCTACCAGCCAGCGCCCCTACCAAGGTTGCAATCACACGACCAGAACCTCCTCCAATTTGGCTACCTAATAACGCGCCACCTACCGTACCAATTACAGTGCCCCACGTTTGTTTATTCCCCCAAGAACCACCATCTGTGGTTGCACACCCAGTTAAACCCACTGCACTAATAGCTAAAACTGCTGTCAACTTTTTAAGCTTCATCACCGGCCACCTAGAATAAAAATAGACCTCTAATTGTACACAATGTCACGCTTTATATACCCAACAATATAAAGAAAACCAAATAAAAACTTATACAAATAAAAGACTTAGATTACACAATAGAGCTAGAAACCAAACCAAGCTACGCAATAACGCCTTATCAAATAAATAAGCAATTAGATACAC
>NZ_JASLIX010000144.1:0-3541 GCF_030152715.1 Paenalcaligenes sp. | reverse complement strand
AACCTTATTATATATTTACTCATACTTTTTAACATACTCGTAAAGTGCTTCTGAATAACTTAATTCTAAATTAGGTTCTTTTTCAAAAAAAACCCATCCATCAGTCAGATTATTACATGAGTAATACCCTTTAGACTTCCTTAACGCACTAGTTCCAAAGCTAAGCCCTTGATACTCGATAAGCTCACACTTTTTATTCTTTTTACTAAAGGCTATATCTAAAGACAAAAAAGGAGAGTCTATTTTTTGCTTAATAAGTAGAGCATAATCTAAAACTTCAAGTGGTATATCACTGTATGAAAAGTCTTTACTCCCACTCGCTCTAAAATCATTTTTTCTTACTGCTCGCTTCATGGGGTAATATTTTTCAGCAAAAATAAGGACTCGATAATCACAGTCTAATCCAGAAACAAATTCCTGAGTAACAAATCTTTTAAAAGCTTTGTATTTGTACTCATAAAAACCATATTGCTCATGAGTTAAGTGCAGCTTTCGTATATAATTCTTGAGCTGCTGAATAAAGCCTATCCTCATTTTATTATTAACTATTTTAGCCCACTCTTTTTTATTATTAACCAGCTCAACTCCACTACTTCCAGCTCCCATGACATCTTTATAGACGAATGGATATTCTCTAGAGAAACTAGACAAATCGAATAAGTAAGTTTCGTCTAAATCCTCAATTCCAACTTTCTTTCTATATAAACACTGAAAGCCTTTATTCTCATATGACTGCATAATTTCATAGGGAGGAACCAATACTGCCCCCCTATCTTTAGCAAAATATAAAATATCTAAAACATATCTATTTACTTCATCATTATCAGCTGCTGTATATACAACAAAGTCTCTAGCGCTTAAATCATAATTGAGCAAATTAACAATATCAGTACATATTATTTCATAGCCTTCATCAGCTAAATGTTTAGACATTAATTTAGTATCTAAAGTTTGCCAGCTGGTTGGTGCATTACCGAAATAGCCATTGGGTAATGTCACAAAATACACCTTAGTATTCAACTTATTCCCTCAAAGTAAGAGTTGATAGTATTTCTTGAGTAAACTCACCAAAAAATGGCTGTCCGGCATACTGTGCAAATCGTATCGTCTGACCAAACATTGTCATTTCAATACAGCGCCAATCATTATTATAGTCTAGACACATATCTAAGCTTATCAGCTGTGTATAAGGCACTTGATTTGCCACTAAAACTGATTGTTCTAAGAGCTTTTTATAATATGGCAACTTTTCACCCTTAAATACAAACCCTGTATCAGGATGCCTTAAGAATTTAATCCCATATTTATTGATAGCAAATTCATTGAAAATTCCATTAGCACTGATGTTACAGACAATACCACCAGACGTTTCATTATCTAAAGAGCCATTCACTCCCATTCTCAAGCTGCAGTTAATTACATTAAAACCGTAACTTAACTTATTTCTATATAAGCATACTCTAATAGTGCATATACCTTTACTATACTCATTAATTTCACTTGACTGACATATTTTTTCTTGAACAACATAGTCTTTTGTTGTATTCAATAATGAAAGCAACTCTTTTTCATTACTAACAAAAACAACCCCCTGTCCTCCATAAGTATCAATACTCGGCTTAAAAACAGCTGGATACTTCACATTCTCAAGCATGAACTTCTGAGGATTTTCTATTGGCTTGTACAAAGCATCATACAACAACCCATCGATACTAAATAAATAGCATTTTGGAAAACTCTCGCCTACAAACCATTTATTATAAAAGCTTTTATTTTTTAAAAAGGAAACTTCTGCTCTAGAGTTAAGTAAAGGCTCAATTTTAAGGGCATATACCTCTTCAGGCACAATATACTTACTATAAGACTCTGTGAAAGATTTAGTAATTTCTACTGTTTTAAGACTAATAAATGGTGTTATGCCTCTCCAATAACTTAAATACTCCTTCTTCTCTTCTTTCGTTAGTTTCAAGTAAGAGCAACCTAAGTTTCTCTTTATTTTTTTATGCCTTTTATAAAAGCTTAGATAAACACTTACACTCCGCCATATATCCGACATAAAGCATTTAAGTTTTTTTACCAAAACCTTCATCTCACCCCCTAACCTTTCTATATTTTAAATAAGCAAGTACACTCATAAGACCTTGAGTCATCATTATATTAAATGCACCTCCAGAAACCCCGAAGATTAGTATGAGAGGATAGGAAGATAAGAAACCTATAATAGATGATACAACAGTCATCTTAGCTACTGCTCTATAGTACCCTCTAACAATTAAGTAATTAGTAGAGAACACACTATAAATTGAAATAAACCATGCACCCAAGGCTAAAGCAATAAAGACATTACTTGCAGCCTGATAGTTAATCCTCAAAAAAGAAAGTAAAAAATTATGAATAAGAATAAATATAAGCACTACAGCGCTAATGTATGAAATATAAATCTTACTATAGATAGCAAATCTATCTGCTTTTCGTGCTAGATATGGAAAAAAAACAGTAGTTGTTACACTGTTTAATACTGTAACTAACTGAACAACTTGCCTAGTCGCCCCAAAAGCTCCTGCTGCAGACTTTCCTAAAACCATGCCAACTAAAAAATTAGTTGTATTATTAAATAGGTTTGGCATAAATTGATTAACAAACAACGGAAACCCATTTCTAAGCGTTGTCCTAATAGCTTGTTTTTTTACTATCCTAAACTTAACTGAAAAATGCTTTCTAACTAATCTATGTGCCACAAACATCACTACTAGATAGCCCACACCATTCAACAATGGATAAACCCAATAATCCTCTGGTTTATGAATAAATAAGAATACGCCCGCAGTAAAAAACAGCTTAATACTTAAATCCAACACTGTTATATAGCGCATCTTTTCCACCCCCCTAAAAAACCACTCAGGGAATAGTGTGTGACCAACCAGCACTAATAACATAAGACAATAGATGGATTTATCTTGTTGAAACTGTGGCACAAGAAAAATAACGGGCAACAATATAATCAAGCTAATGGCTAACAAAAAAACTTTAGCACTCATTACCTTACTGTATATATAGCTTAACTGCTGCTGACTGTGCCGATGCTTAGCGATATCTCTAGTTGCAGATAAATTAAACCCATAATCTGTTACGGCTTGAAAGTACTGCATTAATGCCATAGCTAAAACAATTGCCCCATACTGTTCAAAACCCAAGGTTTTAATTAAATAAGGCAACGTTACAAAAGGCAAAATCAAGTTAAACACTTTTAAAACAGCTAATGAAAAGAAGTTTTCAATTAACTGCTTCACATCTTTATTTGATAATGCCTTTTTAACTACAGCTAAACGGCTCATGCAATTAATTCGCCTTAGGCATTAAAAACTGCACATACCACGGCATCGCCTTGGCAATCCCATCCTTAATCACAAACTCCGGCGCATACCCCAACAACTCCCGCGCCTTACTCACATCCGCCTGCGAATGCCTTACATCACCTGCTCTAAAATCTTGATACACCGGCGCTTGCTCATACACCACTCCATTAGCCGCCAACGCCGAC
>NZ_JASLIX010000072.1:0-12014 GCF_030152715.1 Paenalcaligenes sp. | reverse complement strand
TATTCTAGAAGGCCGTGATGTGATTGCTCAAGCCAAAACAGGGAGTGGTAAAACCGCTGCGTTTGCGTTGGGGGTTTTACAACAGCTGGATACCACGCTACGACAGCCTCAGGCTTTGGTGCTGTGCCCTACGCGAGAGCTCGCAGCGCAGGTAGCCGAGGAAATGCGCCAGCTGGCGCGTGCTATGCCTAACTGTAAAATTATGACCCTAACGGGTGGCACGCCAGTGCAACGCCAGGCCGACTCTTTAGCCCACGGGGTTCATATTGTGGTAGGAACGCCAGGTCGTGTGCTGGATCATCTAGAAAGACAAAGCTTGGATGTGTCCGCGGTGTCGATGTTAGTGCTTGATGAAGCCGATCGTATGATTGACATGGGCTTTTACGACGAGATGTCTCACATCGAGGCGCTATGCCCGCGTCAACGGCAAACGCTTTTATTTTCTGCGACGTACCCCGATCATGTGGATAAGGACGCTACGCGTTTTGTACGGGATGCGATCCATGTACAAGTGCAAACCGAATTAACAAGCGTGCCAGTGCAACATTATTTTTATGCTGTTGCGGCAGAGGAGCGCTTTGATGCCGTGGTTCGTTTACTGTTGCACCATCAGCCTACTTCTGCTTTATTGTTTTGTAATACCAAACTGGTGAGCGATCAGCTGTGCGATTATTTGCGTAGTCTAGGTTTTAGCGCTCTGGCTTTACATGGGGATTTAGATCAGCGGCAACGGGATGAGGTCTTAATCCAGTTTGCGAATCATAGCTGCTCAATTTTAGTGGCTACGGATGTGGCTGCACGAGGCCTAGATATTCAGGGGCTGCCGGTAGTCATCAATGTGGAGCTACCACATCAAGTGGAAAGTTATATCCACCGCATTGGGCGCACCGGAAGAGCCGATCAAACGGGGGTTGCCTTAAGCTTTTTTGAGGCAAAAGATAAGCCGTTGCTTCAGTTATTACAGCAAGCTGGGATTGATACTGGGGTGGGTGTGTTGCCGCCAGCAAGCCGCCAAGCGCGCCCTCATAGCGCTCCCATGAAAACGGTTGTCATCATTGGGGGGAAGCGGGATAAATTACGCCCCGGTGATATTTTGGGAGCCCTAACTGGTGATGCCGGCTTAGATAAAGATCATGTCGGCAAAATACAGGTCGGGATGGTGGTGAGTCATGTCGCCATCGCAACAGAAGTGGCAGCGTTAGCCTTAGATCGCTTGTTGCGTCATGGCATCAAAGGTAAACGTTTTAAAGCACATTTTGTGCGTAATGGCTAAACAAGCTGGCATGGAGCCAGCTTTGGGTTAGCGTACGGCTAGATCAATACCGTCGCTGGCGACCTGAGCGAGAAGATCGATATGTGATTTCTCGATAATATACGGGGGCATAAAATAAATCACATTTCCTAGGGGACGTAATAATACGCCTTGGCTAAGAGCGTGATTAAAGATACGTAGCCCGCGGCGTTCTCGCCAGTCAAATGGGGTTTTGCTTGCTTTGTCCTTGACCATTTCAATAGCAAGAATCATGCCAGTTTGGCGTACCTCGGCAACATGTGGGTGATCATGAAGGTGTGCCGTGGCTTGTGCCATGTATTGCGCTGTTTGTTGGTTTTTTTGGATGATGTTTTCTTGCTCAATTAAGTCTAAGGTCGCTAGGGCAGCGGCACAAGCTAAGGGGTTGCCTGTGTACGTGTGCGAATGCAAAAAACCATTGAGTTTTTCATAGTCGTCATAGAACGCTTCGTAGACGGTGTCGGTGGTAAGCACGGCTGCTAAAGGCAAGTAGCCACCGGTAAGCCCTTTGGAAAGCACCATGAAATCGGGGGTGATATGGGCCTGTTCACAGGCAAACAATGTCCCCGTACGCCCCATGCCCACTGCAATTTCATCCACAATTAAATGTACATTATATCGGTCGCAGGCCTGGCGTAATAAAGATAAATAAACGGGGTGATACATACGCATGCCTGCAGCCCCTTGCACTAAAGGCTCAAGGATAACCGCAGCAATATGATGGTGATGCTCAGCAAGCGCTTTTTCCATATGGGTAAACATATGGCGGCTATAGTCCTCCCAGCTTTGGCCCGCTTCACGCCAGTAGCAGTCAGGGGTAGGGACTTTGATGCTATCAAAAAGCAACGCTTTGTAGGTATCGGTATAAAGCGGGATATCGCCGACTGACATGGTACCAATCGTTTCCCCATGATAGCCGTTCGTAATAGTGGCAAAACGGGTTTTTTGGCTTTGGCCCTGATTGCGCCAATAATGCAGACTCATTTTTAGCGCCACCTCAATACTTGAGGAACCATTGTCAGCATAAAAAACACGATTTAAGCCCGTGGGCGTGATGTGAACTAAGCGCTCGGAAAGCTCAATAACCGGCTGATGGCTAAAGCCCGCTAACATAACATGCTCTAAAGTGTCGACCTGAGCTTTGATGCGCTCATTAATGTAGGGGTGACAATGCCCAAACAAAGTCGTCCACCAAGAGCTAATCGCATCTAGATAACGATTTCCATTAAAGTCTTCTAAATAAAGGCCTTGGGCGCGTTGAATCGGGATTAAGGGGATACACTCGTGATCCTTCATTTGAGTACAAGGGTGCCAGAGCACAGCTAAGTCACGTTGCATCCATTGAGCGTTAAGATCGTTGTTCATGCTTTTGACAATAAAGGAGATAAATCTATATGTTGTGCGACATCCGCCGCTGTTAGATGTGGCTGATGAGGAATTACCCCTAAACACGGGGCACGCATGCTTATTTTTAAACAATCAATGTTTTCTTGGGCGGCTTCGGTATGCGGTTCGATTTGATTCGCTACCCAACCGGCTAAAGGTAACCCGGCGTGTTGGATAGCATCCATGGTCAATAACGCATGGTTAATGCAGCCTAAACGAATTCCTACGACTAAAATTACAGGAAGCTGGAGTTGCAAGGCGAGATCGGACAGTCTTTCCGTTTGATTTAAAGGCACATGCCACCCGCCGGCACCTTCTACTAAAGTAAAATCCGCCCCTTTGGCTAAGATTGCTTGAACCTTAGGCAGTAGGCTGGCCGTGTTAAGCAAGTGATTTTCTTTGGCGGCTGCGATATGTGGGGCAATCGGAGGCTCAAAGGCAAAAGGGTTGATTTCCTCATAGGTGGCAGAGACGGTGGAGTAAGCCTGCAGATGCAGCGCATCAGCATTACGTAAGCCCTCAGGGCTTAGCGAACAGCCAGAGGCCACTGGTTTGGTGGCAAGCGTGCTTAGCCCCTGTTGCTGGGCGGCGTATAACAAACCGCCGGCAATGGTGGTTTTACCGGCATCGGTATCAGTGCCAGTTATAAAAAAAGCCGGATTGCTCATGATGGTTTTCTAAGTAATAAGTGAATAATATGCCACGTGGCAGGTAAGCCTTGTGGTCGTCTATAGGTATCATACGCGGCTTGTAATCGTTGTAAACGGTCTTTGGCGGCCAAGTGAGGGCGTCGTCCTGCATGCAGGTGATTGGCCCCGAGTTGTTTTAGCTCATGGCGCAATTGCCGTAAATGATCATAAAAATACACATACTCTTGGGTATGTAAGTGTTGTATGGCAAGGGGACTGGCTTGGCAAAGTTGGGTATAGGCCGATGCCGTTCGAAAATGATTTACATGTTGCGCATCGTCGACTTGAGCCCAGCTGTTTTTGAGCTCGTAGAGGCTGCCCTCAAGCACACTACTGAATAAAAAATACCCTCCTGGGCGTAAAATGCGTGCACACTCATTAAGTGTTTGTGCAAAATTGAGTGACCATTGCACCGCTAAGCTACTAAAAATGATATCCACACTTGCTGTGCGAAGGGGGATTTGTTCCATGTCGGCACATAGGTAGGCATCAGCGCACTGCTGTTGGGCTGCGTACTGCAACATGCCTTGGGCGAGGTCCACAGCAACGAGAGTGCTTTGCGGATACATGGCTTTGATTTTTTTGCTGAAATAACCTGTGCCAGCACCAAGGTCAAGCACCCATGGTGCCGCAGCGATAGGGCGAGGCAGTAAGCCGATTAAGTCTGTTCCTACTTCTCGCTGTAAGTGGGCGACGCGATCATAGGTTGTGGCAGCGGCCGAAAAACGTTGAGCGACCGCTTGCTTATGTTGGCAATAGCTACTCATAGCGCGTGTTGATGTATCCATTGGGTGATTGATGCAGCCAGAGTTTGAGCGTGACTGTACACCATTGCGTGACTAGCTGGTACGCTGTGATAGGTATGGTGTGGGTAATGTTGCTTTAGGCTTTGCATGCTGCTTAAGGGGACAAGCGCGTCTTGCGTAGCATAAAAATGGAGTTGTAATGGGCGAGCGGCACGTAGAGGCGTAGCATTATTGATTTGTGCTAAGTAGTCCAGACCTACTTGTAGATCTTGGATTGTGAGGTGCGTGTCGATCCATTGAGTGCCGAGTTGGCGTAAAGCGCGATCGCCTTGGGTGCACAGACGCAAAAAATGGTGCAGAGTTCGCTCGGGCTGGGAAAGCAGCGAGGAGGAGAACGCCCTAAAGGTAGCAAGCGGCATGGCTTCTGGCCAATCGGGTTGAGCGATAAACTGCCGGTTACTACCTAGGGTGATGACAGCACGTAGGGGGTGCGATAAAGCCAATTGCAGGGCTAGCATGCCCCCTAGCGACCAACCAATAACAATGGATTGTGCGGGGATGCGTGCGCGCAAATGCTGTAGGCTATGAGCTAGATCTTTAGCGATATAATCCCGCATGCAAAGTAGCTGTTGCTCAGGGAGTTTGAGTGCTTGTTGTAAGGGTGTCAACACATGTTGATTCATGCCCCAGCCGTTAAGTAAATAAATCGGGGTCATGAGTGAGGTTTCCATAAGCGTTGTAAGGTCATTAACAGCGCGTCAATGTGTTCAGGTTGGTGAGCCGCGCTTAAGGTAATACGTAAGCGGGCCGAGCCCTCGGGCACGGTGGGCGGACGAATCGCCCCCACTAAAAAACCATGCGCCTGCAGTGCTTGAGCGAGCCGCATCGTTTGTGCGTTATCTCCAATCACAATAGGCTGAATTGGAGTACGACTGGGCATAACGGGAAGCGCATAGTGTTGTGCCCGAGATTGAAAGTACTGGATCAGTGACTGCAAGTGCTGACGTCGCCAGGCTTCTTGTTCTAACAACTCTAATGCTGCTAAGCTAGCATAAGCTAGTGCGGGCGAAGAGGCGGTAGTATAAATATAAGGCCGTGCAAACTGGATCAGGTACTCAATCAGTGCGGTATCACCGGCGACAAAAGCCCCAGAGGTCCCTAGCGCTTTACCTAGGGTCCCCATTAAAATGGGAACCTTGTCTGTGGTTAAGGCGGCTTCTTCTATGCTACCCGCACCTTTTTGACCGAGCACACCGAAGCCATGGGCGTCGTCAATCATCAATAAGCTCTGATGTTGCTGGGCAATATGAGCCAGTTCGCGCAGGGGGGCGATATCACCATCCATGCTAAATACCCCGTCGCTAACAATCAGCGTTTTACCTTTTGCGCGTTGTAGGCGCTGTTGCAGGTGATCCATATCCACATGTTGATAGCGTAAGAAACGGCAACCCGCCAAGCGCCCACCATCAAGTAAAGACGCATGGTTAAGACGGTCATGCAGCACAGTATCCGTTTTTTCCATAAGGCTACTGATAACTGCTAGGTTGGCCATATAGCCAGTCGAAAACAGCAGGGCGCGAGGGCGGTTTGTCAGAGAGGCTAAAGCTTGCTCTAGGTCTTCGTGGGGTGACAAATGCCCAGATACTAAATGCGCTGCACCGGCGCCTACGCCCCATTTTTCTGCCCCTTGCTGTAGAGCATGAATGACCTTGGGGTGGTTGGCCAAACCTAAATAATCATTAGCGCTGAAATTAACCACCGCTTGCTGCCCCAAGGTGGTTTGTGCGCTTTGAGGTCCGGTTAAGAGCGGACGTTGGCGATAGCGCTGGTGCGCGTGTTGTTGTTGCAGACGTTGTTGGATACGATGTTGCATGAGCAAAACAGTAATCAAAGCAAATAAGTTTAACTCAAGCAACCATAGCATAAAGGTAAAAACATGACAGATTCATCGAGCTGGCAGGTCGTATTAGCGCATTTGTTAACGCAGCAGCGTATTGCTAGTTTAGCTACTCTGGATGAACAAGGACACCCGTTTATTTCAACGGTACCGTTTGCAGTGTGTAAGCAAACGCATACATTGTTGATCCATATTAGTGCTTTAGCTGCACATACACAGCATTTACAAGCTCGTCCCTTGGCCTCGATTGGAGTCTGTGCCGCGGAGCGTGTAGGTGAGCCAGTCCATGATTTGGCTCGCGTCAGCTATCAGGTGCAAGCTCGGTTTTTATCCAAATCATCGCCTGAGTGGGAGCCAGCACAAAGCGTGTATATTCAGCGCTTTCCCGATATGGCTTTTTTGTTTGATTTTAAGGATTTTAATTTAGTGGCGCTCTCGCCCACACAAGGACGATTGGTCGCGGGCTTTGGTCAGGCACGCCATTTGCCCCAGAATCAACTACTAGGATAAAAAAAAGCCCCTTGGAGACCAAGGGGCTAAGGCTGAACATAGCAGGACTTATAGGGCCTTTTGGATTTGTTCTACGGTTTCTTTCGCATCGCCAAAGCACATAAAAGTATTGTCATTAAAGAACAAGGGGTTTTGAACACCCGCATAGCCTGAGCTCATCGAGCGTTTAAATACCACTACGTTTTTGGCTTCCCAGACATGTAAAACGGGCATGCCTGCAATCGGACTATGAGGGTCTGTGGCAGCAGCGGGGTTAACGGTATCATTTGCTCCTATCACTAATACCACATCGGTATCCGCAAAGTCCTCGTTGATTTCGTCCATCTCTAACACAATATCGTAGGGGACTTTGGCCTCAGCTAAGAGTACGTTCATATGCCCAGGTAAACGTCCCGCAACGGGGTGGATACCAAAGCGGACATTGATACCATCACGACGCAAAATGCTGGTGATTTCAGCCACGGCGTTTTGTGCATGAGCAACGGCCATACCGTAACCGGGGGTGATAATTACAGAAGAAGCATTTTTGAGCAGGTCGGCTACCTCTGCTGGTTGGATTTCACGGTGCTCTCCTTCGGTTTCTTCTGCTTGGCTAGTGCTACCATCACTACCAAAACCGCCTGCGATCACAGAAATAAAGGAGCGGTTCATTGCTTTACACATGATGTAGGATAAAATCGCGCCAGAAGAGCCTACCAAAGCACCGGTAACGATAAGCAAATCATTTTCTAGCATAAAGCCCGCGGCGGCGGCAGCCCAGCCGGAGTAGGAGTTCAGCATAGAAACCACAACCGGCATGTCGGCGCCCCCAATCGCTGCGACCAAATGCCAGCCAAAAGCAAAAGCAATAAGGGTCATGAGCAGTAATGGGAAGATTGAGCCATCCACTTTCATGAACCAAACTAAAAGCAGTACGGATACCACAATCGCGGCAAGGTTCAACAAGTGCTTGTTTGGCAAAGCAAGGGGTTTGCTGGGAATTTTGCCATTGAGTTTACCAAAGGCCACAATGGATCCTGTAAACGTGACGGCACCAATAAAGACACCGATAAAGACCTCGACCAAGTGAATGGTATGCATATCGGCTGGCACATTATGGGCATCCAAATAGCTGTTATACCCAACTAAAACGGCTGCCATACCCACAAAGCTATGCAGCAGCGCGATCAATTCGGGCATTTGCGTCATTTCTACGCGTTGCGCTTTATAGATACCAATGACGGCACCGATGGCCATGGCAATGATAATCCAAGCAAAGCCGGAAGCGCTATCACTGAAGATGGTGGCAATTAAAGCAATTGCCATACCGGCGATACCAAAGTAATTCCCGTTTTTAGCGGACTCTTGGCGCGATAGACCCGCCAAGCTCAGTATAAAAAGGACGGCTGCAACAATATAAGCTGCAGTGACTAAACCTTGAGACATAGTTGTTTAACTCCTGCGCTTAGTTGTTGTCTTTGCGGAACATTTTCAGCATGCGGCGTGTGACGTAAAAACCGCCAAAAATATTGATGCTGGCAATGAGGATCGCGATAAAAGCCAGAATGGATATAAACCAATTACCCTGACCAATTTGTAAGAGCGCACCGACTACAATGATGCCTGAAATGGCATTAGTAACGGACATAAGCGGCGTATGCAGAGAATGGGTAACGTTCCACACCACGTAATAACCCACTACACATGAAAGCACAAAAACAATCATGTGGTTTAAAAAAGCGGCTGGCGCATTAGCACCTAACCATAAGAAAAAGAGGGCTGCCACCCCAAGCGGCACCAGTTTTTTCCAAAGAGGCGTGGGTTTGGGTGGTTCTTTTTTGATGGCTGCAGCAGGTTTGGCTTTAGGTGCTGCGGGAGCGGCTGACACCTGAATGGGTGGCGGGGGGTACATGAGCTCACCATCATGGGTTAGCGTCATGTTACGCACGATCGGGTCTTCAAAATCCAGTTTCATTTCCCCATCTTTATTAGGGGTCATGAGCTTGGCAAGGTTAGCCAAGTTGGTGGAGTAGAGTTGAGACGATTGACCCGGTAGGCGGTTCACTAGGTCGGTATAACCGATCACCTTTACGCCATTGTCAGTGACAATCATTTTGTCTGCCACGGTGTACTCACAGTTCCCACCCGTGGGCGCCGTTAAGTCAACAATGACCGAACCAGGTTTCATGCTGTCGACCATTTCTTTGGTGATTAAAACCGGTGCGGCTTTGCCAGGGATAGCCGCTGTCGTAATAATAATATCGACTTGCTTAGCTTGCTCGGCAAAAAGCTTCATTTCAGCAGCGATAAACTCATCGCTCATGGTACTGGCATAGCCGTCTCCGCTACCGCTGTCTTGGATAGGGAAGTCCAGCTTAAGAAACTCGCCTCCCATGGATTCAATTTGCTCAGCGACTTCTAGGCGTGTATCAAAAGCCTTAACGATCGCACCCAATTGCATAGCCGCGCCAATCGCTGATAAGCCAGCAACACCTGCTCCGATGACTAAAACTTCAGCAGGGGGCACGCGTCCGGCGGCAGTGATTTGGCCAGTAAAAAAGCGTCCAAACTCGCTAGCAGCTTCTACCACAGCCCGATACCCGCTAATATTTGCCATAGAAGATAAGGCGTCCATCGCTTGGGCGCGGGACATGCGTGGCACCATATCCATCGCAAGTACAGTAATGCGCTTATCTTGAAGCTTTTGGAGAAGCTTCTCATTTAATGCGGGCCAAAAAAAGCTAATTAAAATGGTATTAGGTTGCAGCAAATCTACCGCAGCATCACTGGGTGGATTGACTTTGAATATGATGGGGCATGCCCATGCGTCATTCCGATCCACTAACCTGGCGCCAGCTTCGGCGTAGGCGTGGTCTTCTAGATGTGCTGTTTTACCCGCTTCATGCTCTACTAAAACTTCATAGCCGAGCTTAACGAGTTGCTCAACCGTTTTAGGCGTCGCTGCAACACGTGTCTCACCGGGTAGTGTCTCCTTGGGGATTCCTATCCTCATGATGTGCCTCTAAATAAAAATGAATATACCGATTAGTGTGATTTAGTTGTAACTAGAATAGTCTATTTATAGGGACAAAACCAATAAAAGCATGTTTTTCTACTAAGGGTTAGTTTTTTACCAAAAACCACAGCTCTTGTCGCAAAAATGCAGAGAATGCACAACATATTGTACAAAGAGCGTAAAAGTGAACAGGTAGAAAGAGAGCTTTTAACCGGATTATGGTTAAATAAGAGAAGTAAATATGGTGAGTGTGAGAAGGCGCTGTGGTGTTATCTAGCTATAAAAATATAGTTGGTTTTAACGACAGCTTTGCGACGAAAACGATCTTTTTTAGCAGCAAAGAGAATGCGCTAGAAGAAAGTAAAATAGGGTTGAGATGCTTTTTTGGCATATCAACTCATGTATACTGTAATTTGAGATTTCGAGCTGGCCCCATGGTTTTGCTTGAGCACAAGAGCGCTTACATGGGCGTTGAAATTCGAAAAAAGGTGGTGCCCAGAAGAGGACTTGAACCTCCACACCTTGCGGTACATGGACCTGAACCATGCGCGTCTACCAATTCCGCCATCTGGGCAAATGCAACCAAAAAATTATAAACTTAGTCTTTTAAAAATGGAAGTCCCCTTTGACCAAAAAAATGACGACATCTAAACAGAATATGGACGAAGGTGCGGACCGGTATGAATTACCCCCCGACTTTGATCCTTATGTCCCCAGCCGTGAGGACATTTTAGCGTGCTTGCGTGAGCAAACGCAGCCGCTTACCTTAGAACAACTCGCGCAGCAATTGCGCATTGCTTATCCGATATCGGTGGGTGCTGAGCGCCGCTTAGCCGCCATGCAGCGAGATGAGCAAATTGACATTGACGCACAAGAGCGTATTCGTTTGAATCAGAAATCAGCTTTTATCTCTGGGCGGGTCCAAGGCCATCGTGATGGCTTTGGTTTTTTAATCCGTGATGACGGGCAAACGCCGGATTTATTTTTATCTCCCCGTGAAATGATGCGGGTGCTTCATGGCGACCGGGTGCTGGTGCGCGCAAATGGGGTGTATCGTGGCAAGCCCGAGGCCATTATTGTAGAGGTCTTAGAGCGTGCAACAAATCGCTTGGTAGGGCGTTTGCATAAAGAACAGGGTATCTATACGGTTGCCCCAGAAGACCAACGCATTAAACACGATATTTTTATCGCCCCTGCTGATATTAACGGGGCTAAACCAGGACAAGTAGTGACGGTGGAAATCACACGGCAGCCGGCGCGTCACTTGCAACCCCAAGGTAAAATTATCGAGGTGCTAGGGGAAATTGATGACCCTGGTATGGAAATTGAAATTGCGGTACGCAAATTTGATGTTCCGGTGGATTTTTCCGAGCAGACCCTGGCACAAGCAGCCAAAATCCCGCAGCAACTACGCCCCGCAGACTACAAAAACCGCATTGATTTACGTGACTTGGCATTTATTACCATTGATGGCGAAGATGCACGAGATTTTGATGATGCGGTGTATTGTGAGCAAATCAATGTAGGACGGGGGAAGACTTATCGTAAGGGCTGGCGTTTATTGGTCGCTATTGCAGATGTTAGCCATTATGTGCGCCCTAATGATGCGATTGATCAAGATGCCATTGAACGGGGCACGAGCGTGTATTTTCCACGACGGGTGATCCCTATGTTGCCAGAGTCGTTATCCAATGGAATCTGCTCCTTGAACCCAGGAGAGGATCGTTTGGTTCTGGTGTGCGATATGGTGATTCCAGGCGAGGGCGCACGCGCTGGCCGGATTACCGCCTATCAGTTTTATCCTGCGGTCATTCATTCGCATGCACGCACTACGTATACGCAAATTTGGGAAGCTATCCAACAGCCGACAGGTCCTATTGCTCAATCGCTTGGCGCGTTATTGCCTATGGTGCAAAGTAGCTACGAGCTTTTTCAGATGTTATTGGCTCAGCGCAAAGACCGAGGAGCGATTGATTTTGATACGGTAGAAACCAAAATCATCAGTAACGAGCTCGGGCGCATTGAGCGCATTGAGCCGTTGGTACGAAATGATGCGCATAAGCTTATCGAAGAGTTTATGTTAGCGGCCAACACCTGTGCGGCAGACTTCATGACGCGGCACAAGCGTAGCGGCCTTTATCGGGTGCACGAAAGCCCTACAACAGAAAAGCTGCAATTGTTTCGGGACTATTTGCGTACGCTAGGCCTACATCTTGATGGGGGCGATGAGCCAACAACCGCCGATTATGCGCGGTTGATTGATCAGGCACGTGGGCGTACGGATTTCGAGATCATTCAAACCATGTGTTTGCGCTCTATGCAGCAAGCAATTTATAGCCCAGAAAATGGTGGGCACTTTGGCTTGTCTTATCCGCTTTATACACATTTTACTTCGCCAATTCGACGTTACCCTGATTTGCTTACCCATCGTGTCATTAAATCTATCTTAGCGAAAAAACGCTATGTGCCCGATATTGGGGCGGAGCCAGGGGATGAGCAG
>NZ_JASLIX010000005.1:0-20947 GCF_030152715.1 Paenalcaligenes sp. | reverse complement strand
GTAGTCCAAGGCGCGGAAGCAAACACACGCAATGAGCGTGCAAACAACTGTCCATGATCACGGCTTTCCCACACACCGTTATAAATACGCGTATCTAGCGTTACATGATGAATTTGACTGTGCTCAAGCTCTAGCCATAACTGAGTATCTAATGAAGCCTGAAGCAAATGATTAGGCAAATCAATCCACTGTCGCCATACCGCGGGGCTTAATTCATTTAACTGTACATATAAGCTACCAGTTAGCTGCTGTTGTGCTAAAGCTTGTTCCTGTAAATGCCCTTTTAATTGCACACTTTGACCAGAGCCAGACTGCGGGCTAGCTTGCAGCTGAAAATGTAAGCCATCGCTTTGATGCCTTAACACCCCTTCAAGCTGCTCCAAAACCAAAGGCTCGGCCAAACGACTATAATCTAACCAACGCAACCGAGCCTGCTGTAGTGATACATATTCTTGTTGGGCTAGCCAAGCCACAAAATCATGGTTTACGGTATCGCTGTCTACAGTGGTGCTTGGGCTTTGCCATGTTTGACCAGCCACATGCAGCGTATACTCATGATCTCGCCACAGGGTTAGTGTTAGTCCTGTAATACGTAAATCCGAAAAAAGAGGCTGTCCTTTTAAAAACGTTTGCCACTTCAGTTGAGCCTGCAAATGAGGAATTTCTGTTGTATGCCCAGCCGCATCCGTTAAGGTCAAATCATGGACTTGAAGAACCGGTAGCCAATCACTCCACTCTACCGCTATTTTTTCCGCGTGTATTTCCACTCCTAGCGCTTGCCCTAGCCAATCGGCGATAGGTTCACGCCACTGATCCACTTGGGGTAAGAACCAATAGCGCGTCCCTAACACGACAAGAACCAGCAATACATATAAGATAAGTATCAAACGCCCCAACCAGCGTGAAACAGTGATCATTTTTCTCTTTTGGTTTTAAACATGATGGATTTACAAAGCACATTAAACTGGTCTGGCGCGCTACGCCGCCAGCTGGTTGCTACACCAGAGCTTGCGGATTGGTTACAAGCGCAAAGTAAATATGAAGTGACCCCCACAGTGATCCAAGATTGGTTTGATGCGCTACGTCACCAAGAATATACCGAAGAGGCGCTTAAAAAGCAGCTACGCTTAGTGCGACGTCGCGTTTTTTTTACGCTAATGGTGCGGGATGTTCACTCCAGAGCTAGTTTAGCCGAAGTGAGCACCGCTATGAGCTTTTTAGCTGATCTAAGTGTAAACAAAGCCTATGAATGGGTGAGTCACGCCCTCAGTGAAGCGCACGGAACACCCATTGACCCCAAAACAGGCCTACCTTTAGAAATGCTTATTGTCGCTATGGGGAAATGGGGGGGCTATGAATTAAATGTATCCTCCGATATTGATCTCATTACCCTATATGATGGTGAAGGCGAAACCCAAGGACGGCGGCCGCGTAGCTACCATGAGTACTTTGGACGCTTAACCCAACGCTTGCTTCCTATACTGTCACAAACCAATGCTTTCGGTCATGTTTTTAGAACCGACTTGCGTCTACGTCCCGATGGCGATGTGGGCCCCTTGGCTTGGAGCTTAAATGCATTGGAAAACTATTTTCTTCATCAAGGACGAGAGTGGGAACGCTATGCCTGGATAAAAGGCCGTCTTATTCAGGTCAAAAGCCATGCGGATAGTCAGCCTCAATATGCACAACAACGCTTAGAGAATCTACGGACTCCCTTTGTTTATCGCAAGTATTTTGATTTCGATGCTTTAGCCTCTTTACGAGATTTACGCGAACGCATTCGCCAAGACTGGGAACGAAAGGTCATTGCCAAAGATAGCCTGGAAAGCACACATAACATCAAATTAGGGGATGGAGGTATACGGGAAATTGAGTTCGTAGTTCAGCTTAATCAACTCATCCGTGGTGGGCGCTGGCCCTCATTGCAACAACAAAACTTGCATGCAGCAGTACACGCTCAAGTACAAGCGGATCTGATGGATGATGAGCTCGCACGCCGACTACTTAATGCGTATGACTTTTTACGTCGCACTGAACACTTTCTTCAATATAAAGAAGATGAACAAACCCATCTTTTACCCACCGACGCCGATACCTATGCTCGCCTTGCCTACAGCTTTGGCTTAAGCACAGACTCATTTACCCAACAACTCAATGAGCATCGTCAATTTGTCCACCAAAGCTTCCAAGATGCTTTTCGTATTGCAGGCGTAGAGAAAAAAACGCGGACCACCACTGCCATCGCCCCTGTACTGCCGTCTCCCCCGATCAGCTCCTCAGAGCATGCTGAGCTTGAGGCTCAAAGCCAACAACTCCTACATTCCAATCGCATCCAGCGTTTGCCCCCACATAGCCTAAAACGCTTACAACGCTTATTACCCTTGTTAAGACAAGCGGCTTGTGCCACCGATCACCCCGTAGAAACCAATAAGCGACTCCATACTATTATGGAACAAATTGCTAGCCGTAGTGCTTATCTTGCACTACTGCTCGAGTACCCGGAAACCATTCAACGCATGGCAACCATTGCAGGGGCCAGCCCTTGGGCTGCGCATTATTTAGCGCAATACCCTCTGGTATTAGACAGCTTAATTGAATGGAAAGATCTGCTTGAGGCCCCGGATTTTACTGCTCTTGCCGAGCAACTACGTCTGGAGCTCGATGCGTGTGTACTACCTAACGGCCAGGCCGATATTGAAAGGCAAATGAATCTTATGCGCGACCTGCAACATCAGGTTAGCTTTCAGCTACTAGCACAAGATATTGCAGGCTTACTCACCGTAGAAGTCTTAGCCGACCAACTATCGGCGTTAGCTGATCTGCTTATAGAAGAAACCATTTATCGTACCTGGCCTCTGGCTCAACCACGCCAACAGCCACCTGATCCCCCCACCCCGCAATTTGCCGTCATCGCTTATGGTAAATTAGGTGGCAAGGAGCTGGGTTACGCATCAGATCTGGACTTGGTTTTTTTATATGATGACCCCAATCAGGATCAGGTTGAAAAATACGTGCGCTTAGGTCGGCGCATGGTGTCGTGGCTAAGTACGATGACCTCATCGGGACGTATGTACGAGGTAGACATGCGTTTACGTCCGGATGGCGATGCTGGCCTGATTGCAGTCTCTATCGATGGTTTTGAAAAATACCAAAGCCAACAGGCTTGGAGCTGGGAACATCAAGCCATTACCCGTGCTCGTTTTGTTGCTGGCGACCCACAAATTGGGGCACGCTTTGAAAAAGTACGCCAGGATATTCTTTTACAAAAGCGTGACCCTATCGCTTTTAAGCGTGAGGTCATTACCATGCGTGAAAAAATCGCTCAAGCACACCCCAACAAGAGTGATTTATTCGATATCAAACACGATCGCGGCGGTATGGTAGATATTGAGTTTATGACGCAATATTTAGTGCTGTGTTATGCTCACCGGTATCCAGCTCTTTTGAATAATTTGGGTAATATTGCTTTATTAGGGATAGCTGCTGAGCATCAGCTCATTCCGCGTACGCTAAGCCAACAAGCCATACAGGCGTATCGCACATTTAGGCGTTACCAGCATAACCTACGCCTTCAAGGCGCAGCAGTGGCACGTTTACCATTGCACCAAGTGCAAGCGGAACGAGACGCTGTTATGGCTTTATGGCAAGCGGTTATGAACTAATTCTGTATACACCATGAAAAACACTGAATTTACTCGCCCTGTTCTCACCATCCCTAACAACAGTAAAAAAGTACTGTTGCACTCTTGTTGTGCCCCCTGTTCTGGTGAGGTCATGGAAGCCATGACAGCTTCTGGGATTGAATATACGATTTTTTTCTACAACCCTAACATTCATCCCATAAAAGAATACGAGATCCGCAAAGAGGAAAACAAACGTTTTGCAGAAAAGCACAACATCCCTTTTATTGATGCGGATTACGATGCCGACAACTGGTTTGAACGCGTTAAAGGCATGGAGCATGAACCAGAGCGCGGTATCCGCTGTACAGAGTGCTTTGATATGCGCTTTGAACGTACTGCTTTATATGCTTATGAAAATGGGTTTGACACCATTACCAGCTCTTTGGCGATTTCGCGTTGGAAAGATATGAAGCAGATTAACGGTTGTGGTGAGCGCGCCGCAGCTCGTTACCCCAATATGCTGTACTGGACCTACAACTGGCGCAAAGGGGGTGGGTCACAACGTATGCTTGAAATCAGCAAGAAAGAAAATTTTTATCAACAAGAGTATTGCGGCTGCGTATATTCTTTACGCGACACAAATAACTGGCGTATGGCTAATGGACGCCCACGCATTGAGTTTGGCGTAAAATTCTACGGTGTTAATGACACTTCTACCCTGAAAAAAACGAATTAATTCCCACGAAAAAAGGCAGCTTAATTAAGCTGCCTTTTTTCATAAACATTCTACTTAAACGCCTAAATAACGCTCCCACAGTGTTGGATCAGCACCTAACTGCGCCGAATCCCCCTGCCATACCACCTGCCCTTTTTCTAAAATAATATGGTGGTCAGCTAACTTCATAAGTCGTTGTACATATTTATCAATAATTAAAATGGTTTGGCCTTGAGCACGCAAAACATCCAAACACTGCCAGATTTCCTCACGAATTTTGGGGGCTAGCCCCTCCGAGGCCTCATCCAAAATCAATAATTTAGGATTCGTCACCAAGGCTCGACCAATCGCTAACATTTGCTGCTCGCCCCCCGAGAGTTGATTTCCCATATTATTTTGGCGTTCGCGCAGTCGGGGAAACAACTCAAAAACTCGCTCTGGTGTCCAAGGCTTACTTGTCTGAGGGTTACGATGTGCTACAAATGCCGTTAAATGCTCTTTTACCGTCAAGTTCGGAAAACAATGACGCCCCTCTGGCACAATCGCCATTCCAGCCCGTGCAATTTTATCCGTCGTCCATGTGTTGATCCGCTGCCCAGCAAAAAACACCTCGCCTTTTTTTATAGGTAAAGCACCAAACAACGTTTTTAATAAGGTGCTTTTACCCATGCCATTGCGCCCCAACACGGTCACTACTTGACCACTTTGAATGGACAAGTCCACACCAAATAGCACCTGACTCGCACCATAACCGCTTTCTAAATGTTTAACCTCAAGAATCATGCGGCCTCCGTCGCTTCATCACCTAAATAGGCATTTTTCACATCTTGATTATGACGAATTTCGTCAGGCGTTCCAGAGGCAATAATTTTACCTGCGACCAATACCGAAATGCGGTCAGCTAAACGAAAAACCGCCTGCATATCATGCTCAACCAATAACATCGCTGCCTTACCCCGCATAGACTCGATCAGCTCAGTTAAACGTAAGCTTTCATCGGGTCCCATCCCTGCCATGGGCTCATCTAAAAGCATAACACTAGGGCTGGCCGCTAAAGAGAGTGCGAACTCCAATTTACGCTGTTCCCCATGGGGCAAATGCCTAGCCTGTGCTGACCATAAATGGCGGTCAATCGCACACTCCATCGCTAATTGCTTCGCTTTATCTAGGAGTTCTGTTTCACTATTTCGAGCACGCCAAAAGCGAAGGCTGCTGCCCGTCGCTGCTTGTACAGCCAATAACAAATTCTCTAATACCGTATAGTGATTAAAAATATTCGTTACTTGAAAAGAACGAGCTAAACCCGCTGCTACGCGCTCATGCGCTTTCAGATGAGTTATATTTTTACCATTTAAGAATAACTCACCTTGATCGGGTCTAAGCGTACCAGCGAGTTGATGTATTAGGGTGGACTTCCCAGCCCCATTCGGGCCAATTAGCCCATGGATTTCTCCTGCATAAAGCTGAATAGAAACATCATTCGTAGCATGTAGCGCCCCAAAATGCTTGTGTAAACCACGCGACTCAAAAACAATAGGGGCTGAACTAATTTGTGTCATAACTCACCTTTTTACGATCAAACCAACCTGCCAACCCCTGCGGCGCAGCAAAAACCACTATTAATAATAAAATTCCCAACGGCAAATGCCAGTATTCAGTCCAGTTTCGTAAGACCTCCTCTAGCACCAACATAACAGTAGCGCCAGCTACTCCACCAAACATCAGCCCCATACCACCTACGAGCACCATAATGATTAAGTCGGCCGATTGCGTCCAATGCATCAAAGAAGGAGAGACGAATAAATTATGATTGGCGAGTAAAGCCCCCGCTAATCCCATCAATGCCCCACTCAGACTATAGGCCACCAACTGGATGCGATAAACAGGATAACCAAGGGCCTGCATCCGACTTGCATTCTCTTTACAACCCATGAGTGCATGCCCAAATCGTGATTCAATCAGCCTCTTAAAAAATAAAAAGGCCACAATCACTAGCCCCAGCACCACATAGTAAAACTGCACATCGTCACTTAAATCTAGGCCTGGAAACGTGGAGTAATCATAGAGATTCATACCATCTTCGCCGCCGTACTGCCGCAAAGAAATAAATAGGTAATAAATCATCTGCGCAAAAGCCAAGGTGATCATAATGAAATAGACCCCTTTTGTACGCAATGAAATCGCCCCCGTAATCAACGCTAATAACGCCGCTACTAACATAGCTAACGGCCATGCTACCCACGCGGCATAAACACCAGCATCAGCTAAAATACCGACCACATAGGCGCCTGTACCAAAAAAAGCTGCGTGCCCTAGTGCCACTAAACCGCCATAGCCTAAAACTAAATTAAGCGCACTAGCAGCTAAAGCATATATCAAGACCCGCCGCACAAAAGAAACATAAAATTCAAGACCAAAGCTAGGCGCGACTAAAGGAAAAGCCAGCAACAAAGCAAAGCCGATAACAATCCAAAAGCGTTGTAGAGTCATGGATTAACCTCGCGCAGGGAAAAGTCCGGCCGGCTTCACCACAAGCACCACCGCCATCAAGAAATAAATCGACATCGCTGCTAAGGTTGGCCCTACACTCGACGCTACGTCAGCAGGAAAAACTATGCGTAATAACTGAGGCAAAAAAGCACGCCCCGCCGTATCCACCATGCCGACCAGTAACGCTCCTACAAAGGCCCCCCGTATGGAGCCAATCCCACCAATCACAATGCAAACCAAAACCAGAATTAAAATGTCTTCACCCATGCCAATCTGCACCGCATTAATAGGCCCCAATAATGCGCCTGCTAAAGCTGCTAAGGCGGCGCCCAAGGTAAAAATACCCAAAAACAGCACGGGCACACGTACCCCCATTAATGTTGCCATTTGTCGATTTGAAGCACCAGCACGAACTAATACCCCTGCACGCGTTCGCGTAACAAAAGCATATAAACCAATCGCCACCAACAACCCCACCGCAATAATCATTAAACGAAAAGCGGGGTAGAGAAAATCGGGCAAAAGCTGTACTGGACCAGATAAGGCCGCAGGCATATTAAGCATCATGGGAGCCGGCCCCCAGATCATCTTTACTACGTCATTAGCAATAAGAATAACCGCGTAACTACCTAACACCTGAGCTAAGTGATCACGCACCACCAAGCGCCGCATGAGAGCCAGCTCTAACAGTACGCCCACCAATGCAGTTACCCCTACGGCAACGAAAACGGCTAAAGTAAATGAGCCCGTGCGCTGCATGGTTTCTGCGGCAACATAGGCCCCCGCCATATATAGGGAGCCATGCGCCAAGTTCATGATATCCATGATGCCGAAGACCAATGTTAGGCCTGCGGCAATCAAAAACAACATCAACCCAAACTGCAAACCATTTAGCAGCTGCTCAACAACTAAAATGAGCGACATGAAAATAACCTACTAATAATTAAAATTTATAGCTTGCATTCATCAACATACACATCCTGGTAGCGATCAAAAACCGTTTCTACCAAGCGATTTGTTAACACACCATGCTCATCTCGCTCAATCACACGTAAATAATATGGCTGGATAGGGAAGTTATTTTTACCGTAGGTAAAAGGACCTCTCACAGACTCATAGTTCGCCGACTTCAATGCCTCTAATACAGCCTTACGGTCTTTGACATTACCATTAACTTGAGTGACCGCTGCATCCATCGCCATGATGACATCATAGGCTTGTGCAGCATACACCGATGGGTACCGCCCCTCGTACTTTTCACGGAATGCTTCTACAAACTTCTTATTCGCGGGAATATCTAAATCATGCGCCCACTGTGCCGTATTAAACATGCCTTCAATTGGGTCCCCTACCGCCTGAATAATATCGGTATCACCCGAAAAACCAGGTCCAATCAGCACGGTGTCTTTATTTAGGCCTGCAGCTACAAACTGCTTAATAAAGTTAATGCCCATGCCCCCTGGTAAAAAGAAAAACACCGCATCGGGTTTATTTGCACGGATCTGCGCAAGCTCAGCCGCATAATCAATCTGGCCTAGTTTGGTATAAAGCTCCTCGCTAGGCGTTTTACCATAACCGCGCTTAAAGCCAGTTAATGCATCTTTACCAGCGGGATAATCTGGAGCCAAAATAAAGACTTTTTCGTAATTACGATTGGCTGCGACTTTTCCTGCGGCTTCATGAAAAGCATCGTTTTGATATGACACCCCAAAAAAATAAGGGTTACATTGCTTTCCTGCTAGCTGACTTGGTCCAGGGTTTGCCGTTAAAAAAGGAATTTCAGCTTTAAAAAGAGCCGGCCCAACGGCTAGCGCTACGTTTGACCCCACCGGACCGGTAAAAAAATCGATCTTATCGCGCTGGATAAAACGATTCACCAGTTGGCGTGCCTGATCTGGGTTACCGCCCATGTCCTGCTGGATAAACTCGGCAGGCTGCCCGCCCAGTTTTCCATCCAGCAGCTGAATTGCCAAATTAATCCCATCACGAATTTCCGCACCAACCGCAGAAAAAGGACCCGAATTGTCATTCGCAATCCCTACTTTGATAGGGTCGGCCCAAATGCTATGACTAAATCCCACTGCGCTCAATGCCAAGGCTGCAACTAAAGGTTTTATCATGTCTTCTCCGTTTTTTTACTTTTGTATCGATAAGTTTGTTGTAAATAGTTTAGTTATAAATTAGTTATCTACCTACAGGGGATATTACTTACAGGGTAATTCCCCAATTGCGCACAAAAAAGCCCCACTAAAAAGTGGGGCCAAGTAAAAAAGTAAAAATTAATGCGGTTTAGTGAAGCTAAAGCCGTCGTCTTTAAAATCCACATACACTGTGTCGTTATCGACAAAATCACCTTGTAAGATGGCTTTTGCGACGGGGTTTTCAATATGCTGCTGGATCGCACGTTTAAGCGGTCTGGCTCCAAACACAGGATCAAAACCAACTTTAGCGATCTCCGCTAAGGCGGCATCCGATACCTGTAAATGTAAATGACGATCGGCTAAACGCTGATCTAAACGCTGTAATTGAATATTGGCAATCGACTGAATATGTTTGGCATCCAAAGAGTGGAATACCACTACCTCATCAATACGGTTTAAAAACTCGGGGCGGAAAGCAGACTTCACCTCTTCCCAAACCACTTCTTTTACCACCTCGTATGGTTCATCTTGCATGTTTTGAATATGCTGTGAACCCAAGTTAGAGGTCATAATAATCACGGTGTTACGAAAATCCACTGTGCGCCCTTGACCATCGGTCAAGCGTCCATCATCCAAAACCTGCAATAGAACGTTAAAGACATCCGGATGCGCTTTTTCAACCTCGTCCAAGAGAATCACACTGTAGGGTTTACGACGCACCGCTTCGGTTAAATATCCACCTTGCTCATAGCCCACATACCCTGGAGGCGCACCAATTAACCGTGCTACCGAGTGCTTTTCCATGAATTCCGACATATCAATACGGATCAAATGCTCCTCGGAATCAAATAAAAACTCTGCCAAAGCTTTGGTGAGTTCGGTTTTACCTACACCGGTAGGACCTAAAAATAAAAAGGAACCATAGGGGCGATCGGGATCCGCTAAACCTGCTCGCGATCGACGAATCGCATCAGCCACGAGTGTCACGGCCTCATCTTGACCAACCACACGCTGGTGCAAATAGGATTCCATCTGCAGCAACTTCTCTCGCTCACCCTGCATCATGCGCGCCACAGGGATCCCGGTGGCTCTGGAAACCACCTCTGCGATTTCCTCGACGCCTACTTGGGTACGTAGCAACTTAGGCCGATCTTGGGAATCCGCTTGCTCTTTCACATTTTCAGCGGATTTTAAACGCTCTTCTAGCTGAGGTAGCTTGCCATATTGAAGCTCTGCCAGTTTTTCAAACTGACCTTTGCGCTGGTATTCCGCCATTTCAGCACGCAATGCTTCAATTTCCTCTTTAATGGATTGCGTACCTTGTACAGCTGCTTTTTCCGCTTTCCAAATCTGCTCATAGTCATCATACTGGCGCTGTAACGCCTCTAGCTCATCTTCGATGGCTTGCAAACGCTTTTTAGAAGCCTCGTCCTCTTCTTTGCGCACTGCTTCGCGCTCAATTTTAAGCTGTATCATTCGACGATCGAGCTTATCCATGACCTCTGGTTTGGAGTCTATCTCCATACGAATACGAGCTGCAGCCTCATCGATTAAATCAATGGCTTTATCAGGTAGAAAGCGATCCGTGATATAACGCTGTGATAGCTCTGCTGCGGCAACAATAGCCGGGTCAGTGATCGCTACCCCGTGGTGCAGTTCATAACGCTCTTGTAAACCACGCAAAATAGCTATCGTCGATGCCACATCTGGCTCATCGACTTGCACACGCTGAAAACGACGCTCTAGTGCAGCATCCTTTTCTATATACTGCCGATACTCATCCAAGGTCGTTGCACCAATACAATGGATCTCACCGCGCGCTAAAGCGGGTTTCAACATATTGCCCGCATCCATTGCACCATCGGCTTTGCCAGCCCCAACCACCATGTGGATTTCATCAATAAAGAGAATAGTTTGCCCTTCGTCTTGTGCTAGCTCTTTAAGCACGGCTTTTAAGCGCTCTTCGAATTCACCGCGGAACTTTGCTCCCGCCAACAAAGCCGCCAAATCCAACACAAGCAAACGCTTGCCTTTTAAATTTTCAGGGACTTCATTATTGACAATACGCTGAGCAAGCCCTTCGACAATAGCCGTTTTACCTACGCCGGGCTCACCGATTAACACTGGGTTATTTTTAGTGCGTCGTTGTAATATTTGAATGGAACGACGAATTTCATCATCACGCCCAATTACTGGGTCGAGTTTGCCTAGGCGTGCACGCTCCGTCAGATCTGTAGTGTATTTAGACAGAGCTTCGCGATTTGCTTCACCTTCGGCATCGGTGACATTCGCACCACCCCGCACGGCATCAATAGCTGACTCAAGCGCTTTTTCTTGGACACCTGTATCACGCATAATCTGTCCAATGCGCCCTTTGTCTTTTGCCACTGCTAATAAAAACAGCTCACTGGCCACATACGTATCGCCACGCTGAGTTGCGTCTTTATCTGCTTGAGCCAAAGCATTTTGTAAATCTCGACTAATACGTAACTGGCTTTCCCCCCCTTCGACTTGAGGTAGAGCAGCTAAATAATTACTGAGCTCACTTTTTAAACGGGGTACCGCTGCACCAGCACGCGCTAATAAACTACTAGCGCCAGAATCTGGATCATCCAACAGTGCCATCACCACATGAGCGGACTCTAAGTAAGCATGTTTGCCTTGAACAGCCAGGGTCTGTGCTGTCCCTAATGCCATTTGAAACTGTGTTGTTAATTTATCTATTCGCATAAGGTAAATACCTTTTAAAAGTAGCACAGCTCTGCGTGATAGAAATACAAATGCAAACCGTGCTGATATTTTGATGTTAATTACTAGATGCCGGCAATTCTTTTTTTTTCAAGATGAGATCTAAATAGAAAAACTCCTTGCCAAACAATTTGCAAAAAAACAACAAAAAAATCAAAAACAACACAAATTCAAGACGTTAACCCCCTAAACCCCACTTGATTCTCGCCCAAATACAAAGCAAAAGCGTTTAAGCATACAGAAAAAGCTACAATTAATATTGATTTGCCTCAAGGCAAACACATTTTCAGCTGGAGCAACATCAAACTATGCAAAAACGTATCCCTGTCACTCCCGACTCAATGCGTTGCTCAACATGTATGTTAAGTGAGCTTTGCTTACCCTTAGGTATGCCAGCTCCAGAGCTAAATAAACTCGACGAACTCATACAAGAACGCATCCGCTTGAGCAAAGGTAGTCCTCTTTTTCATTTAGGAGATCCTGCCGAAGCGGTCTATGCATTACGTTCGGGCAGCATTAAAACTCAACTTGAAGACGCAACGGGACAAGTCCAAATTACTGGATTTTTACTGCCAGGCGAAATCGTAGGCATGGATGGACTATTGAACAACACTCAGGTCTCCCATGCTATTGCACTGGAAGACAGCGAGGTCTGCGTGATGCGCCTTGATGATTTTGATCGCCTTGCCATGCAACTACCTATGCTGCAAACACAACTACGTCGCTTGATGAGTAAAGAAATCAATCGCTCTCACAGCATCATGATGACTTTAGGTGCATTACGCTCCGAGCAGCGCTTAGCCGCTTTTTTAATCAACATGTCAGACCGCCTCACGGCTTTGGGCTATTCACCCTACGAATTTATTTTGCGTATGAGCCGAGAAGAAATCGGCAATTTTCTTGGGTTAACATTAGAAACGGTTAGTCGCTTATTTTCGCGCTTTGCGCGCGAAGGCTTGCTTGAAATCCAACAACGTGATGTTAAGCTGCTAAATTTACCTGCTCTGCATGCCTTAGCCGGCACAGAATGCCCAAGCCACGCTTATTAACCCCCATTGCTGCACCTATAAAAAAACCCAATCAAATGATTGGGTTTTTTTCACTAGGAAGCAGATCTATCTGTGGTTGGCGCGACCTCAGTCACCGGCACAATCTGTAAGCCCCGTTTTACAGCACCACCTGATAATGGCTCATCAAAATTAGCTACTGCTAAGTAAATTGTATAAATGCAAGCCACCACAACAATAGCAGGGCCTGCCATCAACAACCAAGGCCAAGGTTCTTTGTACCATGGGCCCTTGTCTTCACGCACGGGTCTGGAGCTCATAAGTCCCCCTTAATTTGGAACATAAAAATTAGACGTATCTGAAGCCACAGATTTCCGGTTGTCTTCAGAGACGGACTGGGCTCGAATTGTAATCGGGTGCATCCCGTTAGCTAAGCCACTGTCATAAGGAATCTGCACTACCACTGGAATCTGCTCTGTGGATGCCGGAGGTAATACAAACATGTCTTTACCATTATCTGCACGTTTAATAAGGATATTAGCAATCCCTTCTGCAGAGATTTGAATTGTAATCGGTTCTTCTGCCGTGTTGACTAATTGCAAACGATACACGTTTTCAATTAAGCCACCTGCCACTTCACGCCCTAACAAACCGCGATCACGGATGATATTCATTTTTAGCGTGTCGCGCGTCAACATCGAGAAAATCAGCACCCCCGTCACAATCACTAGCAAAGAGATATAGATTAATACTCGTGGGCGGAACATACGCTTGCGCGCTTCGGCTTGTGTCAGTCGCTCGCTAATGGCTCGTCCTGAGGTATAACGAATTAGATCTTGCTCGTAGCCCATTTTCTCCATGACCTGATTACAGACGTCTGCACAGGCACCACAACCAATACACATGTATTGAAGCCCCTCGCGGATATCAATCCCGGTCGGACAAACCTGCACACAAAGGCTACAGTTAATACAGTCACCTAGACCTTTTTCTTTGTGATCGACTTTTTTAGAACGAGGGCCCCGAGGCTCACCACGCACATAATCATAGCTCACCACAAAGGTGTCATCATCCACCATAGCGCTTTGAAAGCGAGCATATGGACAGGCATAACGACAGATAGACTCACGTAAAAACCCAGCAAAACTTAGGGTAGCACCACTATAAAGCCAGAACCAGAACCACTGCCATGGGCCTAGGGTCAACGCCATAAAATGGCCGGGCAGCTCACGGATAGGAGCAAAATAACCGATAAAGGTGAATCCTGTCCATAACGAGAACAGAATCCATAAACTGTGTTTAGTAAATTTGATACGGAATTTTTTGAAATTCCAAGGCTGCTCGTCTAGGCGAATCCGTTGAACACGGTCTCCCTCGACTTTACGCTCGATCCACATCATGATTTTGGTGTAGACCGACTGCGGACAGGCATAGCCACAGAATAATCGTCCTGCTATTGCGGTAAATAAAAATAACGCATAAGCAGAAATAATGAGTAAAACCGCCAGATAAATCACATCTTGGGGCCATAAAACCATACCAAATAGGTAGAATTTTCTGGCACCAAGATCAAACAATACGGCTTGACGCCCGTTCCACTGCAACCAAGGCAACCCATAAAAAATAATCTGGGTAAAGTAAATCATCAATATGCGAATATTGTCGAATTTACCTTTTACAGAACGGGCATAAATCCGTCCATGTCCGTCTTCGAGGATTTTTTCCAGTTGCGGTGAAGCCCTTGCGGCAACCTGTTTTTCCAGTCGAGGTGGTTGCCAAGCAGGAGCCTGGGATTGGTCTTGACCGTTTTCGGGTGCTTTAGGAGCTTCACTGCTCATGATAATTAACCTTTAAGACAAAAAGACATGGATTATTGTTCTACGTTAGATAAACCCCATACCCAACCCGCCAACAAACGGATTTGCTCGGGTGATAATAGGTTTTTCTGGGCTGGCATTTGGTTATCGCGCCCGTTCATAATCCCATACACGATGGTTTCTTCAGAGCTGCCATATAACCACACACCGTCGGTGAGATCTGGTGCACCTAGCAATTGGTTACCTTTAGCATCAGCACCGTGACACGCCACACAGAATTGATCAAAGAGCTTTTTACCAGGAGCCACGCGCGTCTGATCATGCGCCAAATTATTCAAAGAGCGAACATATTGAGCAATCTCAGAAGCTTGGGCAGGTGTCATCAAGCTTTTATGCGCCGTCATGATGCCACGACGACCATTGGTAATGGTTTGCAGAATTTGCTCTGGCTCCCCACCCCACAACCACGTTTTATCCGTCAAGTTCGGGAAAGAGGGGCTACCTTGAGCATCTGATCCGTGGCACTGTGCACAGTTATTCAGGAATAGACGCTGACCAATAGCACGAGCCTCTTCGTCCTTAGCGATATCGGTGATTGGCATGTCCGCATATTTTTGGAAAATAGGCTGAACCATGGCTTCAATTTTTTCCTGATCTGCTTTGACTTCTTTGGCCGCGTTGGTTTTCAACAAGCCTTCGAAGCTACCCAGACCGGGATAGAGCACCCAATAGCCCAATGCAATCGCACTGAGAATCAAGTACATCGAAACCCACCAACGTGGTAATGGTGTGTCGTATTCAGTAATACCATCCCAAATATGACCGGTATCACTGATCGCCTCGCCTTTTTTGGCTTGGCCTTTTAGTTGACTAAAGAGCACGTATAGACAGAACGCTACCCCACCTAGGGCAATGGTCGTAATCCAAATGCTCCAGCCGACGCTGAAAAAATCACTCATTTGAACCCCCTACTTTCTGCTTTTGATCTTCCACTTCATCGGGAAGATCAAAAGGCAGCATAGATGCATCATGGTTAGCTTTGGCACGGCCTTTCGACCATGCCCAAGCAACAATTCCTAAAAAGGTTAGTAAAGCTAGTGCTGTGGCAATTCCATTTAAGATGCCAACCATTAGCGTCTCCCTTCGGCCACAGCCGCTTCAGCAGCAGCACGACCTTGAACTCCTAAACCTTGTAAATAGGCCACCAATGCATCTTCTTCGGTTTTACCTTTCAGGGCATTGGGTGCTTTAGCAATTTCCTCGTCGGTGTACGGTACGCCCAATTTACGTAAAACTTCCATACGTTTTTGTACGTTCCAACCTTCTACAGAATTATGCTGTAACCAAGGGTACGCCGGCATATTGGATTCACGTACCACATCGCGCGGATTGCGAAGGTGAATACGGTGCCATTCGTCGGTATAACGTTGACCTACACGTGCCAAGTCAGGACCGGTACGCTTGGAACCCCACAAAAAGGGATGATCGTACACGGATTCCCCGGCCAATGAGTATGGGCCATAACGACGAACCTCGGACTCCAACATACGGATTTGCTGGGAGTGACAACCTACGCATCCTTCACGGATATAGATGTCACGCCCAATCAGGCGTAGTGGCTCGTAGGGTTTAACCCCTTCAGTAGGAGTGGTTGTTGAGTGTTGGAAAAACAAAGGGACAATCTGTACCAGTCCAGCCATTGCAATTACGATGAAGGTACAAATCATCAACAAACCAACGTTTGTTTCCACGGTAGCGTGGGAAAAAAACTTTTTCTTCTCGTTAGACATGATCTATCCTTAGCCTGCAGCGACTTCAGCAGGGCCAACTAAGCCGGGTTCACGAGCGCCTGGGTTTTTCAAAGGTACAACAGGGTTAACACGCTGCTGGCCCTTGATGGTCATGAGTGTGTTAATGAGCATCAAAACAGCACCCGATAAGAACATCACACCACCCAAAGCACGAATTGCGTAGAAAGGATAGGTTGCTTTTACGCCTTCAACAAAGCTGTAGATTAGCATCCCATCTTCTCCAGTAGCACGCCACATTAGGCCCTGCATTACACCTGAAATCCACATTGCGGAGATGTAAAGCACCACACCTAAAGTAGCTAACCAGAAGTGGAGCTCAACCCACTGTGGCTTAGCCATGGAGATACGACCATACAAACGAGGAATCATGTAATACAAGGAACCAAATGTCACCATTGCCACCCAGCCTAAAGCGCCGGAGTGAACGTGACCAACGGTCCAGTCTGTATAGTGTGACAAGGCGTTTACGGTACGAATAGCCATCATCGAACCCTCGAAAGTGGACATACCGTAGAAAGACACAGCCACAACCAAGAACTTCAAGATGGGATCAGTACGTAAACGGTTCCAAGCACCAGACAAGGTCATAATCCCGTTAATCATACCGCCCCAAGAAGGAGCCAATAGGATTAAAGAGAAAGCCATCCCTAAAGACTGAGTCCAGTCTGGTAGAGAGGTATAGTGCAAGTGGTGCGAGCCTGCCCACATGTACGTAAAAGCGAGTGCCCAGAAGTGAACAATAGATAAGCGATAGGAGTAAATGGGACGCTCAGCTTGCTTAGGTACGAAGTAATACATCATCCCTAAAAAGCTCGTGGTCAAGAAAAAGCCCACGGCGTTATGCCCATACCACCATTGCACCATCGCATCCTGCACACCAGAGTAAGCAGAATAGGACTTCCACAAGGAGACTGGGAGCTCCATGTTATTAAAGATGTGCAATACCGCAATAACGATAATAAATGCACCAAAGAACCAGTTCGCCACATAAATATGGCTGACACGACGTTTTACCAATGTGCCAAAAAACACAATGATATAACATACCCAAACCGCCAAAATGAGTAAATCGATTGGCCACTCGAGCTCAGCGTATTCTTTGCTGCTGGTAAAACCTTGGGGTAGTGTTAGCAAAGCCCCTACCATCGCGGTTTGCCAACCCCAGAAGGTAAAAGATGCCAATTTGCCTGCAAACAAACGTGTTTGACAGGTGCGCTGCGCCACATAATACGATGTAGCAAAAAGTGCGCTACCACCAAAGGCAAAAATCACCAAGTTCGTATGTAATGGACGGATACGACCATACGTGAACCACGGTGTCTCGAAGTTTAATTCAGGCCAGATGAGTTGCAAGGCGATCAGTACCCCGACCCCCATGCCAACTACAGCCCACACTACGGACATCACAGCGAACTGTCGGACGACCCCGTAGTTGAAGACTTCGGCCTGTTTTCCGACAACATCGGAAGTGCCCATTTGCTTCCCCTCTTTTAACAAATGTTAATACAAACTAATGACCGAGCTGTATTTGCCCACTGCCCGGTGTACTACGTGCCTATGGCTACATAATACATTCATAATAAACACATAAACTAACCGTTGGGATTTAGCATAAACCCCATTAACGAATTAGTTTATGTAAAACGATTGTAACCAAGCGTTATTTTTCATCAACACCGGTACTATCGTCATCCTGAAGTATGGATTCACCCGCTTTGTTTGCGTCTTCGAACTGTCCTGAAAAAACAGCCCACCATAATGCCACAGCGATGAACAGCACAAATAGCAAAGACAGTGGAATTAATAAAAACATGGAGTCCAACATAATTACACCGTTTGATGTGAAGCGAGTTGTGCTGCTTGCTGAAGGCGCTGGCGATACAAGCGCCACGAATTATAAGCAACTAATAGCGAAGATAACAGCATAGAGATCGCCGCCACCCATGGGGCTACTAAACCTATAGCAGCTAAAGGCGTCATCAACAGATGCCATGCTATAGATCCATACAAATTCTGTTTTGATATCGATGTGGTTTTATTGGCTACGTTCTGTAGCTCTGTATCCGTTTCTGCAGGACTAACACTAATACCTGCATGAGCTGATGCTACTGCCGTCGGTACGGCCATGGATAAAGCACAGGGACAGCTCATCACAAATAAAGCGACAACAACGGCAATCGCATGCTCAGGTCGATAATAAAACCAGACCACACCAAATACAACTGCCAATATCACCTGAATCAGGACAAACCAAAACGCAATGCGATTTGAGTGTTGAGTCAATGTGGCACGTAGTTGTTCTATATAAGTATGCGCCTGACCACGATGAATAGATTGACGAGCACATAGTTCCAGATAGCGTGCCGTTAGTAAAAACGCCACAAACATGGTAACAGAGTCAAAGTAGACTTCACCCTGCCCTGTCCACGTTGTAATAACACTGGGGATAAAAGCGACCACAATCCCTAAAGCGACAGGTACATCCATGCCGACTTTGCCACGTTTTAAGCTTTGCCAGGCGCCTTTCCAAATAGGGATAGCACAGTACATCATGACAGGCACCGTTAGCAACAAGGCCGCCCAGTTCATGAGGTAGATCGCAGAGTCAAGGGTAACTAAAGTGTCGGGCTGCATGGAGTCCGAGCGCAAATACCCCGGAAAAGCCAACGTCATTACCTGCATCATCATTAACCAAGCCAGCCCCAAACGGGCGAGCATACGCCGCCTATGCAGACGATCGGCAGCGGACAGATCAGCAGGAATGGTAAAAATGGAATATGCGCGCATAAGTATCGGACTATATTATAACAAATAAGAATATAGCTTTTCGATTTAGATCAAACAAATAAAATATAGCTCAATAAAAAAGCCCTTAAACAAGTTTAAGGGCTTATAGACTAAGACGACAACTCCTGTTCTATTATGTCGTACAGCAACCGCATTATTGGAACTGAGCCTCTTCTGTGGAACCATCTAATGCAGTAGTAGAAGACTGTCCGCCCTCGATGGTTTGAGTGACAGCATCAAAGTAACCCGTACCAACTTCGCGCTGGTGACGTACCGCCGTAAAGCCACGCTCAGCGGCTGCGAATTCACGCTCTTGTAAGTCCACAAAAGCTGTCATGTTCTCGCGAGCATAACCGTAAGCCAAGTCAAACATGCCATAGTTTAGAGCATGGAAGCCGGCCAAGGTGATGAACTGGTATTTATAGCCCATTGCACCCAATTCGCGCTGGAACTTAGCAATTGTCGCATCATCTAGGTTTTTCTTCCAGTTAAATGAAGGCGAGCAGTTGTATGCCAGCATCTTTCCAGGGAACTGACGGTGAATAGCTTCAGCAAACTGACGTGCATACTCAAGATCAGGCGTAGCGGTTTCGCACCAGATCAAATCCGCATAGGGAGCATAAGCAAGACCACGAGAAATAGCCTGCTCAATCCCAGCACGAGTACGGAAAAATCCTTCTACAGTACGCTCACCGGTGATAAAAGGCTTATCGTTATCATCCACGTCACTGGTGACGAGATCAGCAGCGTCCGCGTCAGTACGCGCCAAGATCAAGGTCGGTACGTTCATCACGTCTGCAGCTAAGCGCGCTGCTACCAGTTTGGAGATGGCCTCGCGGGTTGGTACCAAAACCTTACCCCCTAGGTGACCACATTTTTTCACTGAAGCCAACTGGTCTTCAAAGTGCACCCCTGAAGCGCCCGCATTAATCATGGCTTTCATGAGCTCAAAAGCGTTTAATACCCCACCAAAGCCGGCTTCCGCATCCGCTACAATCGGAGCAAAATAATCCACATAGCCCTCGTCACCTGGATTCAAACCCTCGGACCATTGAATCTGGTCACAACGGCGCAACGTGTTATTAATGCGGTTAACTACCATAGGCACCGAGTTAATTGGGTACAAAGACTGGTCTGGATACATTTCTCCAGCTAAGTTAGCATCGCCAGCCACCTGCCAACCAGATAAGTAAATGGCCTTCAAACCCGCTTTGACTTGTTGCATAGCCTGGTTACCAGTTAATGCACCTAAGCTATTGATAAAAGGCTCTTCATGCAAAAGACGCCATAGTTTTTCCGCACCACGACGTGCTAAAGTATGCTCTTCGACCATGGAGCCACGCAGACGCACTACATCTTCGGCACTGTAGTTGCGCTTAATGCCCTGCCAGCGAGGGTTCTCGGCCCATTCTTTTTGGAGGTTGCGGATTTCGGTTTCACGTTGAGTCATGATGTGTCTCCCTGTAGAAAAATTAGCAATAAACGATGTCGTTGATGATTTAAATTCTACGTAATTACTGCATAGCAATCCACACTTATATCTTATATAAGACCTAATTTCTTATCATTTAAAATCAATGACTTATGCAAATCATTTCACTATACGGAAGCAATTACCTTTTTATGAAAAGCAATCTGATGCAACGCAGCAGGCTTTTTTCATAATATGAAAACCAGCTCCCATCATGTGAAAAAACAGGTTAAATTTACAGACTAATCGCTTTTTATTTTTACTACCATGACGACCTCTTCTTTAAAAAACAGTTTATTGGGCCAAGATGTCTCCTATCCGACACATTATGACCCAA
>NZ_JASLIX010000120.1:0-19736 GCF_030152715.1 Paenalcaligenes sp. | reverse complement strand
TGAGATAGCCAAAGCCAACGGCAAACTAAGCAACCCAAACTTTGTTGAGCGTGCTCCCGCCGCCGTCGTAGAGCAAGAACGAGAGCGCTTAGCCAGCTTCACGCAAACGCTATCCAAAGTTCAAGAGCAATTAGCTAGACTTAAATAGCGTCCTTTGTACCAAGCAAAAAAGCCCCAACGGGGCTTTTTTGCTTGCCAACTACGTATCCATGCAAAGCGCTCTATCCATTTGCTATAAACTGAGCAAATATTGCTCATCTTTTTTATCCAACAGCCCTTTGGCACGTGCTTGTTCAATTAAGTCAGGGCGCCGTTGTGCGGTGATACGTAACGACTGCTCACGACGCCATTGAGCAATAAGTTGGTGATTGCCAGACTTTAGTACAGCAGGAATAGACTGCCCTTTATAGATCTCTGGGCGCGTATAATGGGGGCTATCTAACAATCCATCTAAGCCCACATGAAAAGAGTCACAAACTGCTGATTGCTGATCATTCAAAACACCAGGCAATAAGCGAATAACAGCATCCATAACCGCTAAGGCCGCAATCTCCCCACCAGACAACACAAAGTCACCGATGGAAATCTCATGCGTAACGCGTGCATCAATGAACCGCTGATCAATGCCTTCGTATCGACCACAAACAATCACCGCACCATCTGTACTAGCCCACTGCTGAGCTAGCGCTTGATCAAAGCGCTCGCCGGTTGGGCTCATTAGAATAACGGGGCTGTCTGTCATCCCCTGCTGCTGCCGCGCTGCCAACGCCTCGTCCACAGCTGCCTCTAACGGCTCTGCCAACATTACCATACCAGGGCCACCCCCATACGGGCGATCGTCTACTGTACGGTGCACATCATGGGTATAAGTGCGAGGATTCCAAAAATGCAAATCCCAAATACCCTGGTGACGGGCACGGGCATTGACACCATTATCAGTTAATGGCGTAAACATCTCTGGAAAAAGTGTGACGACATCAAAACGCATGCTGGCTAATCCAACGGCCATGTGGTATGAATTTGCTTCGTTTTGATATCAACGTGATGGACATAAGCGTCCACAAAAGGAATGAGCTCGACAATAGGTCGTTTCTTTGCATCAAGCTGCGCGATAAACTGGGCCTGATCGTTTAGGGTGCCGGTATGCACTTCGAGAACGGCGTGAGCTCCGTTATCGAAAACATGCTCGACTTTACCTACCAACACGGACTGGCCATTGCGGTCGCCATACAACAGGCAGCCAATCAAATCGACCCAGTAATGTTCGTCTTCATCTACTGACGGAAAGTCAGCTCGCGAAACCCAAACCGTATGCGCTTTGAGTTTTTCGGCTTGATCACGGTCATCAAACCCCTGAAACTGTGCAATAACAGTAGCACTATGAGGACGGGATCTAACCACCGTATATAGCTGCGCCGAAGCAGTATCCAAATGGCCCGCCTTGTTGGGAGGTACGGGCTTTTGGAGCCACCATCTTTTAGCAGAAAGCAAAACCTCCGCATCGGCAGAATAAGGATGCACCTTTATCCAGCCTTTTACCCCATAAGCAGATATCACACGCCCTACTTCAACCAAATCCGTAGGTACTGTTGAGTCAACCTGATTAAAAGGCATAGCGAAGTTTTAATTCCTGTAATTAAGCAGCAGCTTGAGCTTTAGTGTACTCTTTAACTAGACGAGCCACAGCAGGTGAAACCTGTGCGCCGTTATCTACCCAGTATTGGACACGGTCTAGTTGAAGACGTAGGTTTTCTTGGCCTTCGCCACCTACGGGATTGTAGAAACCTAAACGCTCAATGAAGCGACCATCGCGACGATCGCTAGAGTTGGCGGCGACTACAGTGTAAAACGGACGTTTCTTAGAGCCACCACGGGCTAGGCGAATTACCACCATTGATAATCCCTTCCTGTTAAAAAAGTGTAAAACCAAAGATTCTACCACTAAGCTGGGCTTAGCGGAAACTGCATGCGTATTTTACACGTTTTACGCAACAAATACGCAACAAATTTTAGAATCAGCGAATAAAACCGAGTCAGCGACGACGTACGTAGTGGATAAGGGTATCGCCCTGCTCATGCTGAGCAAGTAACGTATTCCCCGTCTGATCGGTAAAAGCCTGAAAATCTCCTTTTGCATGTGGGTCAGTGGTAATAACTTTTACCACTTGACCACTTTGCAATTGAGCGAGGGCTTTTTTTGTACGTAATATCGGCAAAGGGCAAGTTAGCCCACTTGCGTCGACTTCGGAATCAAAAGCGATAGGCTCAGTCATTGTTACCCCTAGTTGAGTTTGGACTCTACCCACGCTTGAACAGATTGCAAGGCTGAGTCCAAAGCGGCCTCATCGGTGCCGCCCCCCATGGCCATATCAGGACGGCCGCCCCCCTTGCCACCAACTTGACTGGCGACCATACCTACCAAGTCACCCGCTTTGATCTGAGTGTGGAGATCAGGGGTTACCCCGGCGACCAAACTGATTTTACCGTCTTTTGTTGTCGCCAGCACCACTACCGCCGATTTCAGCTTGTCTTTAAGCTGATCCACAGTGGTACGTAAAGATTTGGGGTCCGCACCAGCCAAAACGGTAGCTAATAATTTTACACCATTCGGCAATGCCATAGCTTGCCCCGCCAAATCCTGTCCTGCCGAAGCTGCAAGCTTATCTTTGAGCTGATCGCGCTCACGCTCTAGCTCGCGCAACTGGCTTTGGAGTAGTGCAATGCGATCGGCTAATTTTTCGGGCTGGGTACGTAAAGCGGCGGCTGCTTGGTGCAAAGTATGTTCCGTTTGTTGGACCCAAGTCAGTGCATTTTCACCCGTGATGGCCTCGATACGACGTACACCGGCCGCCACGCCGCCCTCGGAGATGATTTTAAATAAGCCTATATCCCCCGTGCGCTGTACATGGGTCCCCCCGCACAGTTCACGTGAAAAGCCAATATCCAAGACACGAACCTCATCGCCGTATTTTTCACCAAATAGCGCTACCGCCCCACCGCTGACGGCCTCATCATAAGACATTAATTGCGCCACCACGGCTTGGTTAGCCAAAACCTCAGCATTGACAATGGCTTCTACCTGAGCAATTTGCTCTGGGGTTACCGCCGCGTCATGGGCAAAGTCAAACCGTGTCTTATCCGCATCTACAAGTGAACCCCGTTGCTGCACATGCCCGCCCAGCACTTCGCGCAAAGCCTTGTGCATTAAGTGTGTCGCAGAGTGGTTACGGATGGTATTCTGACGATGTGTGGCATCAACACTGGCCTGTAGCGTTTGCCCTAAAGCTAATGAGCCCGACTGCAACACGCCATGGTGCCCAAAAACCTGAGGCTGAATTTTCTGTGTGTCTTCGACCAAAAATACCGCACTCTCTGTCGCAAGCGTACCTTTATCACCCACCTGGCCACCGGCCTCTGCATAGAAAGGGGTTGCGTCTAAGACAACAATAGCCTCTTGCCCTGCCTGAATACTGTCGACTGCGGTACCATCTACGTATAACGCCGTCACCGTCGCAGTTAGGTTAAGGTGCTCATACCCTTCGAAACGGGTTTCCACCCCATCATAACGCAGATCTGCAGCAGCTTTAAATTTACCAGAAGCACGGGCCATTTCGCGTTGCCGCTGCATGGCGGACTCAAAACCGGCTAAGTCCACACCGACCGCACGCTCACGACAAATATCAGCGGTTAAATCAACCGGAAAACCATAGGTATCGTATAGAGTAAACAGAGTTTGCCCGTCTAAATCCTGCCCAGCAGGTAGCTCAGCAAGCGCCGCCTCGAGAATTTTCATGCCATGCTCAAGCGTTTCACTAAAACGCTCTTCCTCTTGCTTAAGCACTTGCTCAATACGGCTTTGCTGTTGCACCAAGTCTGGATAAGCCTGCCCCATAAGCTGCACTAGGTCTGCTACCAATCGATAGAAAAAGGGTTGATTTTGTCCTAGCTTATGACCATGACGTAAGGCTCGGCGTACGATACGACGTAACACATAGCCACGCCCTTCATTGCTAGGAATCACACCATCTACAATCAGAAAAGCACAGGCACGAATGTGATCCGCAATAACCTTAAGGGAGTTATCTTGTAAGTCAGTAGCTCCGGTTTCTCGTGCTGCTGCTTGAATCAGGTTTTGAAATAGATCAATCTCGTAGTTGGAGTGTACATGTTGCAGGACCGCAGCAATACGCTCTAGCCCCATGCCAGTGTCTACACAAGGCTTAGGCAAAGGATGCAGGTTACCCTGAGCATCACGATCGAACTGCATAAATACTAAGTTCCAGATCTCAATGTAACGGTCGCCATCCTCTTCGGGAGACCCAGGAGGCCCACCCCAGACCTCTGGCCCATGGTCATAGAAGATTTCAGAACTGGGCCCACATGGTCCCGTATCTGCCATCTGCCAGAAATTATCAGAAACGTAACGACCGCCCTTATCCCCAATACGAATAATGCGCTCTGCTGGTACCCCGACCTGTTCATGCCATATGTTGTAAGCCTCGTCGTCTTCGTGATAGACAGTAACCCACAGTTTTTCTGCTGGAAGCTGGTAAACCTGTGTCAATAGCTCCCACGCGTATTTAATGGCTTCCTCTTTGAAGTAATCGCCAAAGCTAAAATTGCCTAGCATTTCAAAAAAGGTATGATGGCGCGCGGTATAACCCACGTTTTCTAAATCGTTATGTTTACCACCCGCACGTACACAGCGCTGCGAGGACGTAGCACGCACATAAGGGCGTGTTTCTTTTCCTGTAAACACATCTTTGAACTGCACCATACCCGCATTTGTAAATAACAAAGTCGGGTCATTCGCAGGAATCAAAGAGGAGGAAGGCACGATTTCATGGCCTCGCTCTTGGAAAAAAGATAAGAACTTTTGACGAATTTCGGATGTTTTCATTGAAAGCAGCACGAGAAAATTAGGTAACAATCCATTATAGTAATAGTTTTTATAAATACCTAACAGAGCCTAAAGCTGCCGTGCGTTTACAACGGCCTGAAGTGCAAACCATTACTCAAGTGACGCCATGCATCATAACGGATCCTCTAAAACATGCTCTGGCGTCATGTTGTCTACAACGGTGACCTGCTCAGACTGCAGAGCATCACTAAGTATAAACGGCTCATGCAGAGCTTTTGCTTCTAGCGCTCCCCCTCTAAAAACAAGCTGTTGCCACTGTCCTTGCACAATAACATAAGGGTCTTTCCTAGAGTAACTCAATGGAATATATTGCTTATCTTCTATTGCAAAAATAGCCGGGACATACTGCCCCACAGCGAACTGCAACCATATCTGTTTATCTGAACTGAATACCTGTAACGGCGCAACCTCGCGATCACCTGACAGACGCCACATAAAATCGAAGTGCTCCGCCCCCATATCCCAATGCGGTTTCATCAAACTCAACCGGTTCTCCCAACCATGATGAGTATGTTCACAACCACTCAATACTAATGCCCCAAAGCACACCACCCATTTTTTTAGACTCATGGGATAACCTCCAAAAAAATAGCACTCAGGAATATCTTGAGTGCTATCTTGAAGGCAACTAAACCACTTGCCTAGATTGTAATTATGCTAAGATTTTTTAAGCCTACTTTTGCCTTAAAAGCTGGTTAGCTTGGGTAGCAGCTGCTTTTAACGCGGTCACAGCAGGCTGTTTCCCCTCTAAGGCACTCTGTAAGGTGTCATTAAACACGGCGCGAATCTGGTGATAATTATGAACTTTAAAACCACGCGTGGTATTTGCTGGTTTTTGGCCATAAACCGCCACCAAATTACGCCAGTCCCCTAGTTTTTTATAATAGCTGTCCGCAGTAGCATTAAATGCCTCGTGCGTTAAGGGTAGGAACCCCGTATTTTGATACCACTTGGCAGCATTATCCGTCTGCGCTAGCCATGACAAAAAGCTTGTGGTGCCTTTGTCTTGTTCTGCACTATGCCCCTTGGTTAGCCATAAGCCGGAGCCTGTCACAAAAGGACTACCTGGGGTTGGTGTTACTTGGGGATAGTAAGGCAAACCGCTTACCGCAAAATCAAGCTTACGCTGCGCAGCAAAATCACCCAAATTGCCCGAATTGGATAAAAACACAGCACACTCACCGCTCGCAAAACGTTTGGGTGACTGCGGCCCCATCGATGGGTGTACCATGATCTCACTACGTACCCAACTAATCATGGTCGATAAGTGGCGAATATACATGGTATCAAAGTTAAAACCAACTTTACGACTATCCGCCCCTGTATAAAACTGCTTATTGACCGCCGCTAAGTTTTCTAGGTTAATCGACACGGGCTGATCAGAAGTAAGAGGACAACGACGTGAACCATTATTCGCTAATGAAACCAGTTGCTCTTGTAGCTCCTGCCACGAACGTGAGGGCTGCTCAGGGCTTAAGCCCGCTTTTTTAAACGCGTCAATGTTGTAATACATCACAGGAATCTCTGCCATAAAAGGCAAGGCGAGTAAGCGCCCTTTGCTGTCATGTAAAAAGTTATTGTCCGCTGGTAAAAACCACTTTACCCCTTTGATGGGGTGTTTAGCCAACGCTTGATGTAAGGGCCAAATATAAGAACGGGTAGCCACATCATCTAACCCGGTAATTTCAGGGAGCTGAACAAGATTAGGCCGCTCTTTGTCCGAGCTTAAACGTAAAGCGGCGTCTAGGTCCTCTTCTGTGGAAAAAGCCCGGACTTTAACTTGAACGTCTTTTTGTTGTTTATTAAAGTCTTTAACGAGCTGTTCAAAAACCTGCTTATTATGATCATTAAGGCTATGCCAAACCTGAATATCCGTCGCCGACCATGCCGCCGACGACATCATACCCGCCACGGCGGTGAACAAAACGCTACCTAAGCGCGCAGGTGTAAATAATGTATGCGTATTCATATGCTCTTCAATGCAAAAATGGAAATTCTGGCTCGGGTTGACGATTTGCGATCAAATCAGCCAAAGCTCGTGCTGAACCCGCGCCCATGGTCCACCCTAAGGTGCCATGGCCGGTGTTCACATACAGGTTTTTGATATGGGTACGTCCGATTAAAGGCGTATTAGAAGGCGTGGCCGGACGTAATCCAGACCAAAACTGCACATTATCAAAATCGAGACCATTTGGGAACAGTTCTTTTGTTTGTTTAACCATCATATTGCAACGCTTTGTACTAAGTTTACGACTATAGCCACTTAGCTCGGCTAAGCCAGCTACCCGCAACTGGTTCCCTACCCGCGAGTACACCAAGCGCTGTGCCCTATCAGTAAGATTGGCTTGAGGTGCTTGCTCTGCATCTAGGATGGTAAACGTTGCTGAGTAACCTTTTGCCGGATAAACCAAACAACGTATACCCAATGGCTCCAGCAACAATGGGCTATAAGCACCTAAAGCCACTACAAAAGCATCCGCCTGTATCTGTTGATAATTACCTAAATGATCAATGACCTCGACGGCGGTAACAGCCCCTTGGCGATAGAGCAACCGTACCACAGTATGGTTATACAAGAATTGCACTCCCTCTTGTGCTGCTTGTTGTGCTAACTGTGTCGTAAAACCGTAGGCATCCCCCGACTCATCATCGCTGGAATAATCGCCACCCACAATTTGATGCTGCACCGAAGCTAAGGTTGGTTCCAAAGCTATCACTTCTTCGGCACTCAATACACGACGTTCCACCCCTAGATCTCGTAGTCGATCTACCATATCCTGAGAATGATCGAAGCTTTGCTCGTCACGATAAAAGCTAAGGATCCCACTATCGTAATAGTCATATTTAAGAGGCAGCTGCTGACGCATCTGCGCCAAAGTCGAACGACTGTACTCAGCTAGCCTGACCATAGCCCGAATATTCGCCTCGAAGCGCTTTGGCTGACATTCTCTTAAAAATGCAAGGCTCCAAAGCCACTGCTTAGTATCCAAAGCAGGCCTAAACACCATGGGTGCATCATCTTTAAATAGATTTCGCAACAAGTCCCATGGTGCATGAGGGTTAGCCCAAGGCTCGGCATAAGAGGCCGACAGCAAACCACCGCAAGCGCGAGTGGCCTCTTGCGCGGCACCTGCTTGCCTGTCAATGACAACCACCTCGTGACCATCTTGCGCTAACCACCATGCGGTTGTAGTACCAATGACACCACTACCTAGTACTGCTATTTTCATTTGCGCCCCGCTAAAAGAACACGCGGCTAAACCGCGTGTTTTATTTATGACTAAGAGACTAAATCGGCCTCAGAGGTAAAAGCATCGGCATAAAACAATGCCTCGTCTAAACCACATTTTTCCACAAAATCTTTTTGAGCACTTTCTACCATAATGGGCGCTCCGCACGCATAGACCTCCCAACCAGACAAGTCAGGCAAATCCTCCATCACAGCATGGTGTACAAAACCTGTGCGTCCAGTCCAGTTATCTTCAGCTAAAGCATCGGAAACCACAGGAGTAAAAGCAAAATCCTTAAGCTCTTGTGCCCATTGTTGAGCGAGCTCCATCATATAAATGTCTTTGGGACGTCGCCCACCCCAATATAAGCGCACCGGACGCTGAATGTTTTTTTGTTGCATATCTTCAACCAGGGCTTTGATCGGTGCAAAACCTGTTCCACTGGCTAATAGCACCATTGGTCTTTGGCTTTCCTCGCGTAAGAAAAAAGACCCAAAGGGCGCCTCGACACGTAAGATAGCACGCTCTTTCATAGCGGGTTCCGTAACACCAAACACATGGTCCGTAAATAAACCGCCAGGCATGTGCCGTAAATGTAATTCAATTGTATTATCTTCGCGAGGCGGGTTAGCCATCGAATAGCTACGACGACGTCCATCTTTGAGGAGAACATCGAGGTACTGTCCAGCATAATACATAAACGGTTGCCCTGGAGGCAGCTGCAAAAGCAAACGCATGACATCATCATTGATTTGCTCTCGCTTCATGACTCGGACAGGCATTTTTCGGATTTGGATATCTGTAGCAAGACGAGCTTGCGGTGACTCAATACGTAAATCCGTTTTGGGCACGGCTTGACACATCAAGGTATACCCCTGTTCCAGTTCATCCTGCTCTAAAATATGCAAAGGCGCTTCACCGGCTTCGTAATCGCCCTCTAAGACTTTACCTTTGCAGGTCGAACAACCGCCACCTCGGCAGCTATAAGGTAAAACAATATCCGCTTCAAGTGCAGCGTCTAATACATTCTGTCCTGGTTTTACATCAAAAGCTAAACCAGATGGTTCAACAATTACCTTAAACGTCATTTTTCTTCCGTATGAGTGAGGATCTTTGCAGATAAAACAGCATCTGTCATTTTGCGTTCCAACAATTTACCCTTGCGGGCCCGTTTCCCTAAATAAGTCTCTAGGGTTTTAGCCGTGATCTCCCAGTTTGTGGCTTTTCGACGATATATTCCTGAAAGCACAAAACCCTCGGCAGAACCCGTCGCCCATTGCACAACCGTATCGTCCGCATCTAGGTCGATCAGCTTGGTGCCCCGCCCCCCACCTTTAAGTTGCTTTAACTCAGAGAGCGCAATCACCAAAAGGCGCTGTTGTTGGGTAAGTATAGCTAACAAGCTATGCGTTGGATCCACATACAAGGGGGGCAACAAACTGTCTTCATCATGCACGGTAATAAACTGCTTACCGGCTCGCTGTCGCGTCGCCATATCGCCTAAATGCGTTAAAAACCCATACCCTGTTTTTGACCCTAAAACCAATTTTTGCTTCGCATCACCCACGACCATATGCACCACAGGTGCGGCACTGTTAACCTCGGCTAAAGCGGTAATGGGCTGGCCGTCTCCTCGCGCCGATGGTAAATCGGCCGTCGCTACGGTATAAGTGCGCCCATCACTGCCTATAGCAATCAGGTCATCCGTGCTACGACATTCCCGAGCAGCATAATACGCATCCCCGCTTTTAAAATTAAACTGCTGTGCATCATGGCCATGGCCCTGCCGGCGTCGTAACCAGCCTTGTTGTGACATAATGACTGTAATCGGCTCATCAACCACGCGCGTCTCTAGCACAGCTCGCTCCGCCTCTTTAATGAGAGTACGGCGTTCATCATGAAATTGCTCGGCATCGGCTTTGATTTCTTTGATCAACAATCGTTTAAAAGCGGTCTTACTTTGCAGCAGCTTTTCCAGTGCCGCCTGCTCTTTGCGCTGCTTTGCTAGCTCTTGTTCGATTTTAAAACCCTCTAGACGAGCTAACTGTCGCAAACGCATTTCTAAAATATCCTCGGCCTGACGCTCACTCAAGGCAAAGGTTTGCATTAACGCAGGCTTGGGCTCATCAGAATCGCGGATGGTTTGAATCACGGCGTCCACATCAAGATAAACACGCATTCTTCCCTCAAGAATATGAATGCGATCGGTGACTTTATCTAAGCGATACTGAGTGCGTCGACGTACGGTTTCAGCACGAAACTCCAACCACTCGGTGAGCATCTGCCGCAAATTACGCTGCGCTGGGCGCCCGTCAATACCAATGCTAACCAAGTTAATGCTGACATTGCCCTCCATGCTAGTTTGAGCCAACAAGGTATTCACGAACTCGTCTCGATCTAAGCGACTGGACTTGGGCTCAAATACCAATCGCACGGGGTCTTCTTTACCAGACTCATCACGTACAGTATCCAATAACCCGAGCAGTAACGTACGAGTTTGTTGTTGCTCTGCCGTCAGCGCTTTACGCCCCGCACGGACACGAGGGTTGGTTTTTTCTTCTATTTCCTCAAGGATTTTTTGCGCAGAGGTACCCGGAGGTAACTCATCGACCACGAGCTGCCATTGCCCACGCGCTAGTTCCTCGAAATGCCAACGCGCCCTTACTTTAATTGAACCTCGGCCTTGCTGATAAATCTGTGTGATGTCTTCGGGAGCGGTAATAATTTGCCCCCCACCAGGAAAATCTGGTCCTGGGATATAAGCATAGAAGGCTTCATCCGCCATTTTAGGTTGCTCTAATAAGCCAATACAGGCTTGGGCGACCTCTCCTAAATGATGGGGCGGGATCTCGGTTGCCATGCCAACAGCAATCCCTGAAGCACCGTTTAACAACACCAATGGTAAACGCGCCGGCAATAACGTAGGCTCTTTTTGTGAGCCGTCATAGTTAGGGATAAAATCAACCGTCCCTTCACCGAGCTCATCAAGCAGTAAGTTAGCAAAAGGCGTAAGGCGCGCTTCGGTATAACGCATAGCAGCGGCATTATCCCCATCGCGGGAACCAAAGTTACCCTGACCATCAATTAAGGGATAACGCAGAACAAAATCCTGTGCCATCCGCACCATGGCATCATAAGCGGCTTGGTCACCGTGGGGGTGATATTTACCTAAAACATCCCCTACTACACGAGCCGACTTAACAGGCTTAGCCCCAGCAGCCAAACCCATGGCATGCATCGCATATAAAATGCGACGTTGCACCGGCTTTTGTCCATCCGAAACATCCGGAAGTGCCCGCCCTTTTACTACCGATACGGCATAATCTAAATACGCTTGCTCCGCATATTGCGCTAAAGTGATTTCATCAATTTGACCCTCCGTGCCAGCCACGGAGCGGTCGTTTGCGTCAGCCGCAAACAAATCGGATTGCATCATAACTATCCTGTTGCCTAGTTAACTAGCCTCTTGCTAGCCACTGTATTTTAAATATCGAGTTCTGCTAGATTACCTTTACTCTCTAGCCAGCTACGGCGTTGAGCAGCCTCACCGCGCCCCATCAACATATCAAACATTTTTGCCGTGCCTTCTAGCCCGATAGGTCCATAAGTGACAGGTAGTAACCGACGTGTATCGGGATTCATAGTCGTATCCCAAAGCTGCTCAGCGCTCATTTCGCCTAAGCCTTTAAAACGACTAATACTCCAACTGTCTTCTCGTACTTTTTCTTTGCGTAACTTATCTAACGCACTATCGAGCTCAGCTTGGTCTAAGCAATAAATTTTACGTGCAGGACGCTTACCTACCGCAGGTACATCCAAACGAAATAATGGAGGACGAGCAACAAAAACATGCCCCCCTTGAATCAAGGCTGGAAAATGTTTGAAGAACAACGTCAGCAATAACACTTGAATATGGGAGCCGTCCACGTCCGCATCGGACAAAATACAAATTTTGCCGTAGCGCAAACCGGATAAATCTGGCGTATCTGTCAGGGTATGTGGATCCACCCCGATAGCGACAGATATATCATGAATCTCTTGGTTCGCAAATAAACGATCGCGATCAACCTCCCAAGAATTCAACACTTTACCTCGTAAAGGCAAAATCGCTTGAAAGGATTTATCTCGCCCCATTTTTGCAGAACCCCCTGCTGAATCCCCTTCGACCAAAAACAACTCGGTACGATCCACGTCATGGGATTCGCAATCGGTTAGCTTGCCAGGCAGCACCGCTACCCCCGAGCTTTTGCGCTTTTCAATACGTTGCGTAGAGCGTACCCGAGCCTGGGCATGCCGAATCACCAGCTCTGCGAGCTTTTTACCCTCTTCTACTTCGGCGTTCAAACGCAGTTCTAAAGCATTACGCACGAAAGTGCTAATCATACGCACTGCATCCCGGCTATTTAAGCGCTCTTTGATCTGGCCTTGGAATTGCGGGTCAAGAATCTTGGCCGATAACACAAAACTAGCACGTGCAAACACATCATCCGCTTGGAGCTTTAGACCTTTGGGCAAAAGCGCGTGGAGCTCAGCAAAGTTTTTTACTGCCTGGAATAAACCATCACGTAAGCCTGCTTCATGCGTTCCCCCAGCGGGGGTTGAAATCAAGTTTACAAAAGACTCTCGGACTACAGGGCCTTCAAGTGTCCACGCTACGATCCATTCTGCGCCCTCTCCTAGGGCATAATTTTCATCTTCTTCCGTGGCAAACTGTGCCCCTTTGAATAAAGGAATCAACAGCTCTTGACCCTGTAGGGCTTCTTGTAGATAACCTGATAGGCCATCCTCATAACACCACTCTATTTTTTCTTTGGTTTTCTCATTCACCAAGGTGACGGTAGTGCCACTTAACAACACCGCTTTGCTGCGTAATACGTGTTTTAGCTCAGCCAACGGAATAGTCGCGGCATCAAAATACTGAGCATCAGGCCAGATCCGTACTTGGGTTCCCGTTTTGCGTTTTGGCGCAGAACCCGCTATATGTAAGGGTTCTATGACCTCTCCACCCGCAAACGTGATCTGATGAATCTCCCCTTGACGCCAGACCTGAACGTCCAAACGGGTCGATAGCGCATTGGTCACGGATACCCCTACCCCATGCAGCCCCCCTGAAAACGCATATGCGCCCCCATCTTTTTTATCGAACTTACCCCCCGCATGTAAACGAGTAAAAACCAGTTCGACCACTGGTGCGTTTTCTTCAGGGTGAATGCCGACCGGAATCCCACGACCATCATCCAACACGGATATACTTTGGTCTGTATGGAGGATTACAGTGATATGTTTGGCGTAACCTGCAAGCGCTTCGTCTGCTGCATTATCAATAACCTCTTGTATAATGTGCAAAGGGTTATCTGTGCGGGTATACATACCTGGGCGTTGACGCACAGGCTCTAAACCTTTCAACACCCGAATTGATGATTCATCGTAATTGGATTTAGACACTCTCTAATTCTCTATCAATCGGTAAAAGAACCTATTTTACGAACTCTACGCCTAATCCCCAAATGGTATCGTAGTGGATGAGGCGATCTTTTGATTACACTATGCCTCTTTTTTTTCATGGCATGCTGTAGAAAATGCACAACATTAGCATGGTGAAAAATCCCTTTGATTGTGTGTTTTCCTCGCCATCTCGTATAGTGTATTGATCCCAGTTTATTTTTTATTTGTAGAATACTGTCATGAGCCAATTTATTAAAAATGTATCAGATACGTCTTTTTCTGAAGACGTTTTGCAATCCGACCTTCCTGTTCTCGTTGATTACTGGGCTGCTTGGTGTGGTCCATGTAAGGCTATCGCCCCCATTTTGGACGAAATTGCCGAACAGTACGCAGGTCGTGTTACAATAGCTAAACTAAATGTAGACGAAAACCCCGAAACAGCGGCAAAATTTGGTATTCGCGGTATCCCTACATTAATGCTGTTCAAAAATGGGCAACCCACTGAAACCAAGGTCGGGGCGCTATCTAAAACACAGCTACAAGAATTTCTCGATAACTCCTTATAAACAATTTCTGCGCGAGCCTTCTCTTGGCTCGCCGCCGTTGGCTGATTCCCTTCTTTTCTTCTCATGCATCTCAACGAACTCAAAGCTCTGCACGTCTCGCAGCTGCTCGAAATGGCTGCCAGCCTAGATATCGATAATGCGAATCGCATGCGCAAACAAGAACTCATGTTTGCAATCATGAAAAAACGCGCTAAACAAGGCGAACAAATTTTTGGTGATGGCGTTCTCGAAGTCCTTCCTGATGGTTTTGGATTTCTTCGCTCTCCAGAAACTTCTTATCTAGCAAGCACAGACGACATCTATATTTCTCCTTCGCAAATCCGTCGTTTTAATCTTCATACTGGAGACTCCATCGAAGGCGAAGTCCGCACTCCTAAAGACGGTGAGCGTTATTTTGCTCTTGTTAAAGTCGATAAAGTCAACGGCATGCAACCCGAGGCCATCAAACATCGCATTATGTTTGAAAACCTCACGCCGCTGCATCCTAATCAGCCCATGCGCTTAGAGCGCGATATCAAAAGCGAAGAAAACATCACTGGGCGCATTTTGGATATCTTCGCTCCTATCGGCAAAGGACAGCGCGCATTAATTGTCGCTAGCCCAAAATCGGGGAAAACCGTGATGATGCAGCATATTGCTCACGCTATCACGACCAACTACCCTGACTCTACACTGATAGTACTCTTAGTGGATGAGCGCCCCGAAGAGGTCACGGAAATGCAACGCACTGTGCGTGGCGAAGTGGTTGCCTCTACGTTTGATGAGCCCGCTACCCGCCATGTGCAAGTAGCAGAAATGGTCATCGAAAAAGCCAAGCGCTTAGTTGAGCTCAAAAAAGACGTTGTAATTTTACTCGATTCAATTACTCGTCTTGCCCGAGCTTATAACACCGTGGTTCCTGCCTCTGGAAAAGTATTAACGGGGGGGGTGGATGCGAATGCCCTTCAACGCCCGAAGCGTTTCTTTGGTGCTGCTCGTAACCTCGAGGAAGGCGGCTCCCTTACCATTATTGGTACGGCCCTAATTGAAACCGGTAGCCGTATGGACGAGGTCATCTACGAGGAGTTTAAAGGCACCGGTAACTCCGAGATCCACTTAGAGCGTCGCCTTGCCGAAAAACGGATTTACCCCGCCATTAACTTAAATAAAACCAGTACACGTCGCGAAGAACTGCTAATCAAGCCCGAACTACTGCAAAAAATTTGGGTATTGCGTAAATTCATCCATGATATGGACGAAGTTGAAGCCATGGACTTTATCTTGGATAAGGTCCGCGCAACAAAAACTAACGCAGAATTTTTCGAAATGATGAAAAAATAGTTCATAATAAAAGCCTCTACCCAGAGGCTTTTTTTTGGCCCAAAGTGCAAATGGCATTGTCTTTGGTTGATTCATTTTCTTTTTTTGTTTTGCTGAGCTTATGGTTTTTTGATCACGCTACTCAGTGTCTTGCTATAGGATACGCTTATGAAATCCGCCTCTTTAACGCAATTTCTCCAACACTTGCAGCAACGCGACCCTCATCAACCCGAATTTCTACAAGCGGTACACGAGGTTTATCACAGCCTGTGGCCTTTTATAGAAAAACACCCTGAGTATGCCGATTATGGGCTACTTGAACGTTTAACAGAGCCGGATCGTATTTATCAGTTTCGGGTCACCTGGGTAGACGACCAAGGCAAAACCCATATCAATCGCGCTTTTCGAGTCCAGCATAATAATGCCATTGGCCCCTACAAAGGCGGCATGCGTTTTCACCCCTCTGTCAATCTATCGATCCTTAAATTCCTTGCCTTTGAGCAAACCTTTAAAAACGCACTCACGACTTTACCCATGGGGGGGGCTAAGGGGGGATCGGATTTTGACCCTAAAGGCAAATCCGACCTGGAAATCATGCGTTTTTGCCAAGCGCTAGTCACCGAACTTTATCCCCATATTGGGGCTGACATGGATGTACCCGCCGGTGATATTGGCGTGGGTGCGCGCGAAGTCGGTTTTATGGCTGGCATGATGAAAAAGCTCACTCGTTCTGCCGAGTGTGTTTTTACAGGCAAGGGCTTTGACTTTGGGGGCAGCTTTATTCGCCCTGAAGCCACCGGATATGGTTTAGTGTATTTTGTCCTAGAGATGCTTGCCACCCAGCAAAAAACCTTAGATGGTTTACGTGTCGCGATTTCTGGCGCAGGCAATGTCGCGCAATACGCAGCTAAAAAATGTCTAGACTTAGGAGCAACCGTTTTAACCATGTCGGATTCCAGTGGCACTGTGTACGACGAAACGGGGATTACTCCTGAAAAGCTAGCCATACTCATGGAATGCAAAAATCAAAAGCGGCTGTCCTTACAAGACTATGCTCATATGACGCATAGCACCTTTCTAGCTGGTGAAAGACCGTGGCATATTCCTGTCGATGTAGCCTTACCTTGCGCGACACAAAACGAACTTGATATTAATGATGCCAAACAGCTTATCCAAAATGGTGTGATCTGTGTTGCCGAGGGCGCTAATATGCCCACCACGCTTCAAGCCATTGCGGCTTTTCAACAAGCTAATATTCTTTACGCGCCTGGTAAAGCAAGCAATGCAGGAGGTGTAGCCGTATCAGGACTTGAAATGTGTCAAGGCGCACAACGCTTACAATGGGCTGCAGAGGACGTGGATAGTCAGCTTTTACTTATCATGAAGCGCATTCATGCTAGCTGTGCTCAATACGGGTGCCATGATCAAAAAATCAACTACGTCGAAGGAGCAAACATTGCCGGCTTTGTTAAAGTGGCAAATGCTATGCTAGCCCAAGGCATTTATTAAAAATCCGTTTCAGGTTCTTTAATTTTTAACTCTTCGGTTTTTATTGATTCCCATGGACCAAAAATATGATAATGCGTGGTCATGGCTTTGGCTAAAGGGGTTTTCAGCACCCACTGAGTTAAAAAGGCGCTCAACCCAACTACCGGGTTGAGCGCAATACCTGCAGCAATCGCTGCTCCACTCATATCTACATTCGGCACTACTATCGCCTGCGCATCCACCATCTCCGCCTGAAAATCCGTTTCCCCTTCGAGCATAATCAATCCAACTGGACTCACAATACGTAAATCTTTCGTATTAAGCCGCTGATTTTTTAAAACAGCACCTCCTTGAATTTCATCGAAGGGAAACCCTTCCCGCAGCGCCCCACGCACATCCAAGTCAAGTCGTGCTAAACGTGATAAAGACTGTAAAGATAAAAACTCCAATAGCTTCGCTGCACGTGAATGAATAGCACTAATACGCCCTCTTTTCAGAAGCACCTTAAATTCTGCCTGAAGGTCCTTGGTCGAATGTCGCCATGGCAAGTGTCGCCATTGTAAAGTGGCCTGCGCCTGAAGTTCACCATGAGTTAAACTATCCGGCCAGGCAAGTTGCCGTAACCAAAGGCCCACATCTTGACTCTCTAAATAAGCGTCTACATACAAACCTCGCTGTGCACCTGCTAATATCCAGTCCCCTGTAGCTTGTACGGTACCATGGGGAGTGGTTAAGCTTAGGTCAGTAATCTGCCACCGCGTGGCGTCTTGAGCACTAGCTCTTCCTTGTGCCTTCAGCTTTCCGAGCTGTCTTTGGCCCCAGCGTAAATCCGACACGTGCAACTGCATGTCCGGTAACCGTAAGTCAAATTCCTTCGTAGGCGTTTCCTCTTGAGTGGTAGGGGCTGGCTGCCAATACAGCCGCTGCAAATCCGCCTGAACCAATGCAGAACCCGTTGATGTACGCGCAGGCGTCCACCAGACTGTTCCCGCCACCTGACTAGCACTCATATCAGCACGCCACTGACTTTTAGGCTGTGCCTGCAGCGTAAAGGTCAAGTGCTGCCATTGTTGAGCAAAACCGGTGACCTTATCTGCTTTCAGACGTAAGCGCTCCAAGGTCGGCCATTGAAATGATGACGTACCTGCTTGTTGCCATAGCGGTCCTAACCAATTTAACCAAGGCTCTATATCCAATTCTGCGCTAGCTAAGTCCAACACCAGTCCAGTCGTTGGCAATGCAGGTTGGCCTTGATTCCAGCCCACGGCTCCTCGTACAAAACCTTGTGGTGTTGATGTCGAAGACTCAAACACGGCCACCACGTCATCGCCTAAGTGGATCTGCAATTGATCCTGTTGTGCTTGTATAGGCTTCCACTCTACGCGTAAAGCACGTGATTGCGCTTTTGTCTTAGCCAAAGGAGCAGGTAAGTGCACCGCTAAACCTTGTAAATGACTCTGTGCTTTGAGTTGGAAGCGCTTATGCTTATCCAGCCCAAACTCTACTTGATATGCCAACTCTCCCTGCAATGCGTCAGCCGGTAAAATCGAATGAAAAGCTTGATTAAGCGCTCTCGCCTGCGCCCGACCATGTAATAGTAAAAACTGATTAGCGGCACCAATTTGCTGCTGTAACAGCAAAGGACCATCAAACCACTTCCCTTTAATTTTTTGTGCTTGTGCACCAGACTCACTAAATACCAATGTTCCACTAAGCTGCTCTATCGGAGGCAGCTGAGGGAAAATATGTAGAGTGTTATTTTGAAAATGAATAGCACCATCAACGGCCACATCTTCCGTATTATCTAAATTGACTCGTAGCGCCAAAGGCACTTGCCACTGTCCTGTGGCCTGACTCTGATCAAAACTATGTCCTAGCCACTCCCCCAAGTCTGTAGTGGTCATTAATCCCAAATAAGACTGCGCTGGCCCCTGGGTTTGAGCATGTACCTGTAGCTGTGGAGCATAAAAATTATCAATATGCACCTGAATACCATAGGCTTGTACCGGCTCAGTGGGCACCGGGCTTAACTGCGCGGTAGCTTGACTAACCCATAAGCTCGCCCCACGCACTGCCACAAAACCTGCTGCATTTTCTACTTTAGGCCAGCCTTTTTCTAAAGCCGTTGTCGGGTAATAGTCGATATCAGCCCCCTGAAAGGCTCCACCTACAAAAAATACACCTGTCGCTGGATCTTGATAGGGAAAATCATAAAGATTCCCTTTTAACCGTATTGCTCCTTCAGAAACCTGCCCAGTTATCAAGCCCTGCTTTAGCCAATCAACCACTGACTCTGCTATCTCTGATGTGGGAAAATAGCGATATAAAGCCGCTAGCTGTAAGTCTTGGATTCGTCCGGTTATATCCCATTGTCCAGCTCGCCAATCTTGAGTCAACGGTGTCCACTGTCCCGCCCCACTCAAGGTTACGTCTTCATTACTTAACTGAAACTCATCAATATAAACAGTAGAGCTTGGAGTGGTCGCTAAGCGTTTTGCTACTAAGCGTAAACGCTCTCCGTGCAACGCCTCGGTCAAGTACGGTGCTCTCTCCCAACGTAAACCTGCGCCATCAATCTCAAGGTGCAACGCTTGCTGAGTAAGTAAGCGCCTCTCCAAGGGTTGCTCTTGTGCAACCGCTTGAAAGGTAGTCCAAGGCGCGGAAGCAAACACACGCAATGAGCGTGCAAACAACTGTCCATGATCACGGCTTTCCCACACACCGTTATAAATACGCGTATCTAGCGTTACATGATGAATTTGACTGTGCTCAAGCTCTAGCCATAAC